>SOIS01000052.1 GCA_004375965.1 Candidatus Cloacimonadota bacterium
GCAAGGATTTCCCTTGTGAGCATTTTGCATGGATTCTAAAAAATCATCCTGACAAATTGGAAGATTGTGAAAGATTTAAGAAAATTGGGTTGGAGGGATGCATAAAATTCAATTTGGAGCGAGCTGAGAAGGGATACGCAAGTGCTACACATAAATATTATTCCCAAGCAAAAAAAGAGTAGTATATTGAATTAATAAAACAACACAGTGCGACGTCGCACTTTTTAGATTATTTGTTATTACAAAATATCTGAAATAAGAAAATCGGGATGAAATTCTACCTTGACATCTTCTAAAATATCTTGTAATATAGAGAAAATGAAAAATTTGTCAGTGTTCTTATACAATGCTAAATCGGAAGCACACCCAAAGGTATTTGCAGATAGAAACAAACCAGATAGAACTGCCAAATTTTGAATTGGATAACTTCATATACAAATATGCAAGAAAATCTAAAAGGAAGTATTTAAAGTGAAGAAAAGGCTCAAACAAGATGAACGATAAAGACAAGACAAAAGAGCAACTCATAAATGAATTGAATGAAATACGCCAACAAATTACTGAATTGGAGAAATCAGGAACTGAGCTTAAGCGGGCAGAGGAGGCATTGCGGGAAAATGAGGAAAGGTTTAGAATCATTACCGAAAATGCTTTGGCGTGGATATGGGAAGTTGACACTAATGGAAAATACACTTACTCTAGCCCACTTGTTGAGAAGATCTTAGGGTATAAACCTGAGGAAGTTCTAAAAAAACATTTTTATGACTTATTCCATCCTGAAGAACGTGAAGAACTGAAGAAGGCAGCGGTTGATGTGTTCCTCAAAAAACAATCGTTCCGTGAATTCATTAATAAGAACGTGCATAAGAACGGTAAAACAGTCTGGCTCTCGACAAGTGGATCTCCCATACTCGATAGCAAGGGTAATCTTATTGGATACAGAGGTGCAGACATCGACATTACTGAGCGTAAGCGTGCAGAGGAGTCGCTACGGGAGTCAGAGGAACAATATAGAACGCTTCATTCCAACATTCCTGTCGGAGTATTCCGGACTACTGCAGACCCTAGTGGACGTCTTCTATCAGCAAATCCTGCTCTTGTAAAGATGTTCAGATATGAAACCCCGGAGGAAATGTCCAAAATGCACGTCTCAGATTTGTATCTCAATCAGGATGATAGAAAAAAATTCATAGAAACACTTAGCTCTACAGTCGAAATCTCACATTATGAAGTTCAGTTTGAGAGAAAGGACGGGACGGTTTTCTGGGGTTCTCTCAGTGCTCGGGCTGTTGCAGATGAGAGCGGAAAGATTGCATATTTCGATGGTATTCTGGAAGATATTACGAAGAAGAAAAAAGCTGAGCAGGCATTGCAAGAAAGTGAAGAAAAATACAGAAGGGTGGTGGATAACTCTCTCGTAGGACTTTATATTACACAGAGTCATATTCTCAAATTTTGCAACCAGAGACTTGTTGAAATGTTCGGCTTCACAAGTTCTAAGGAATTGATAGGGAAACATATCAGAGAATTGGTTGCACCAGAGAGTTGGGAACTCGTAGACAAACAGGTGAAGTTGAGAGAATCAGGAGAGGGAGGATCTATTCAATATGAGTTCAAAGGCGTTAAAAAGGACGGGACAATTTTCGACATAGAAACTTCCGGAAGCAGAATTATCTATGAGGGAAATCCTGCAATTCAAGGTAGTATGATAGATATTACTGCTCGAAAGAGAACCGAGGAGGAGTTGAGAAAATTTGCTACAACAGATGTACTGACAGGAGTTTTGAACAGAGGGCATGCACTCCTTCTTTTTGGCAAACAACTTCAAGTATCGAGAAGGAATAAGCAAAAATTGAGTATCTGCTATGTAGATGTGGATCGTCTAAAAGATATCAATGACACATATGGACATCAAGAAGGCGATGAAGCTTTAAAACTCATAAGCAAATTCTTAGAAGAAACACCTCGGGAAGCTGATATTGTCTGCAGGTTGGGGGGAGATGAATTTTTAAT
>SOIS01000210.1 GCA_004375965.1 Candidatus Cloacimonadota bacterium
ATCTTAATACCACCTTTTGCACCACCTAACGGGATATCAATTATTGCTGATTTACAGGTCATCCACGTAGCAAGAGACCTTACTTCATCGAGGTCAACTGCAGGATGGAATCGGAGCCCTCCTTTGTAAGGACCCAACGCATTATTGTGCTGCACACGGTAACCAGTAAACATTTTAACTTTTCCATTCTCCATTTTGACCGGAAAATTGACCAGAATCTCATTCGTCGTCATCGAGAGTATCTTGCAGATATCAGAATCAAGACCCATCATATTAGTTGCCTTATCAAATTGTTTTTTCACATTTTGATAGAGACTTGGTTTTTTCTCTCGCTTTTCCGGCTCTTCTCCAACACCTACCTCCTGAACATATTCCTTGCAACGCCAGATACCGCCCTCGGGTTTTGGAATTGTACAGGTCTCAAGCTTTGCACAATTTATACATAAGTCCTTGAATCGTTCTAACGTTTTTTCTTCTTCTTTGCCCTTTTTAGCGTATAGCAATTTCCATTCTTTATCCTTTCTAATCTTTGAAATTACAGCACTATCCTTTACTTTCTTTTCCCTCTTTTTAAGGGTTGTTTTCTTTTTAGAATTTTCCATTTATTTAAACCTCCATAATTTATTACGTGAAAAGCTTTATTCCCTTCTCTTTTTACCAATAAACCATCATATCTGTTTCACCTTAATCACTTGAACTGGTTTTCGGTTTTTGGTTGAGTTTAGGTTTCAAATAGAGTAATTTCCATTTTTTTTCTTTTGTGATTCTCGAATTAAAAAGGACATCCATTATTCCTTTCTTCTTAACCTTTGGTTTCTTTTCTGTCCTCTTTTTCATTGCCACTTCACTCACCTCCTTTCTCACATTATACCTAAAGCAATTTCTGTACCTGAAATATTTTTTTCATGAATATGTGGTCTTTAGACATTGAGAACAGAAACCATTTACACTAAATTGTTGAATATAACGGTTTAGATGATACCAATTATTCATTTAATGAATTGCCATATATTGACATTCACATGGAAACACGAAATGTTATTGGGAAAATTTGAACCAGTGGGGAGAATCTCACCGTGGATACGAAAATGGAAATAAAAGGTGGAAATTAAGAAAATCCGAATATGAAAATTATGAAGAAGGTCTTTGTATTTTTTTCAACTTCTCACGCAATGTTTTACGGTCAATACCGAGCACCTCAGCAGCACGTGTTTTATTTTCATTTACGCTCGACAGAACATTTTGGATATACTCTGCTTCAACTTCAGCTAATGTTCTATTGAGTCCTGTTCCTTGAAGAGCTGAGAAACGCATTAGTGATGGAAGGTCTGGTACATCTATAATATCACCTTCTGCCATTACTACAAGACGCTGAATTATATTCTGCAATTCTCTCACGTTTCCAGGCCAGTAGTAATTTCTTAAAACCTGTAGAGCATTATCAGAAAAATGTGGTGTTCGTTTATCAAATTCCTTGGCAAATCTATTTGCAAAATGTTTAGTTAAAAGCAAAATATCATTACCCCTTTCTCTCAAAGGAGGAATAGCAATAGTAATAACATTGAGCCGATAGTAAAGGTCGTCACGGAAGACATCCTTCTTCACCAGACCAAGTAAGTCCTTGTTTGTAGCAGCCAGTATCCTTACATCTACTTTTCTTGGGCTTCGTGAGCCGACCATACAAACTTCCTTATCCTCCAATACTCTCAGAAGTTTAACCTGCATCGCGAGACTGGTTTCGCTTATTTCGTCAAGAAAGATTGTTCCACCATCAGCAGTTTGAAAGAAACCGAACCGGGATTCGGTAGCTCCTGTAAATGATCCCTTCACAAATCCAAAAAGCTCACTTTCTAATAAACCCTCCGGGATTCCACCACAGTTTACAGGTACAAATGGAGCAGATGCCCTTTGGCTACTGTAGTGAATTGCACGGGCTACAAGCTCTTTTCCCGTCCCACTTTCGCCCGTAATGAGAACTGGTGCCGAAGTTGCTGCTGTCTTTGCGATGGTT
>SOIS01000087.1 GCA_004375965.1 Candidatus Cloacimonadota bacterium
CTGCCCCGGATTGGGTTAGAGAGATGGGTTTTGGTGCAGGTATGGGGCTAAATAATATTAAGAAATGTAGTGATGAGATGAATCTCAAGTCACGGGTCGGGAAAGGGACACATCTTACGCTTATTATCAAGATGGAGAAGATATGACATTGCGAGAGATTGTTGAAAAGTTAGACCTCGAGGTGAAGACTGGCTCTGGTAAACTCGATAATGAGGTGAAGGGTGGATATGTTAGTGATCTATTAAGTGATGTTATGGCCAACAGTCAAGAGGGAGATATCTGGATTACCCTTCAAATTCATCAAAATATAGTCGCAGTCGCCTCCTTAAATGCTCTGTCTGGAATTGTGCTGGTTAATGGAAGATACCCAGAAGAGGAGACGATTCAGAAGGCAGAGACAGAAGGCATCCCGATTATGGTGAGTAAGTCATCTGCTTTTGAGGTAGTTGGTAAATTGTATAATCTTGGTGTTCTCGGGGTAGCTGATGCTGGAGGAGTTTAAGGGAGACCTTCATGTCCATACATGCCTTTCTCCTTGTGGTGATTTCAGTATGTTGCCAGCTCTAATAATTATGAAGGCAAAAGAGAGAGACTTGGATATAATAGGGATCTGTGATCATAATTCGACGGAGAATGTTATGGCAGTGAAAAAGGTGGGAACAATGGAGGGGGTTACAGTCATCGGTGGAATTGAAATAACCTCGCAAGAGGAAGTGCATATTTTGGCTCTATTCGATGACGACGCCGATTTACAACGCATTCAGAACATCGTCTATGAGCATTTACCCGGAGTAAATGATGAAGACGCTTTTGGAGAACAACTGATTGTTGATGAAAAGGATGAAATCCTGGGATTTAATGAAAGATTATTGATTGGAGCCACAACACTTTTTCTCGAGCAGGTTGTTGATATTATCCACCAGTTGGGGGGTATAGCAATTGCCGCCCATGTTGACCGTGATGCTTTTAGTGTCATTGGTCAATTAGGATTCATCCCAGAAGGATTGGATGTTGATGGATTGGAGATATCGCCACGGAATTCTGTAGAAGACATACGTGTAAAGTTTCCTCAGGTGAATGATTATCCGTTAGTTAGTTTTTCTGATGCCCACTATTTGGAGGATATTGGAAAGAGGGCAACTTCCTTTCTCATAGAAAAGCCGAGTATTGAGGAATTGAATAAGGCATTTCGAGAAGTGGAAGGAAGGAAAATTCTGGGTATGTAAAATGGAAGACCTTTCATTACATATTTTGGATATCGTTGAAAACTCAGTGACAGCGGGTGCTACATTTGTAAGCATAACGGTGTGTGAAGACAAGGGTCATGATCTTTTGTCCATCGAAATCACGGACAATGGCAAAGGCATGTCAAGAGGTATATTACAGAAGGCAACAGATCCCTTCTTCACCCAAAAGACAACCCGGAGGGTTGGTCTTGGTCTTTCCCTTTTACAGCAGGCTGCAAAAAGGGCAAATGGTAAATTTTCTATTGAATCAAAAAAAGGAAAGGGCACTACTGTGAAAGCGAGTTTTCAATATAGCCATGTCGATCGTCAGCCATTGGGTGATATTGCCGAGACTATCGAGACCCTGGTCATAGGTAATCCTTCCGTTGATTTTCGCTATGAGCACAGAGAAAATGGGCTTCTGTCAGTCTTTGATACAGAAGCAATAGGGGAACAGCTTGCAGGTGCACCAATTAGCTCTCCAAAAGGAATTAGAATTATCAGGGAGATTCTAAAAAAGACTAAGATGAATTTGACAGGTACGGATTCAAGATGAACAAAGAAAATCATTCGGTAACGCAAAAAATCGTGGAAAAATGGGGTGCGCGCAAAGACTGCTTGATTGAAGTGCTCCATGATGTTCAGGAAGAATGCAACTATCTGCCGAGAGAAATCCTGACTGAGGTATCTGAAGAACTTGAGGTACCCTTATCCAGAATCTTCGAGATCGCTACCTTTTACAAAGGTTTCAGCTTAAAGCCACGAGGTAGATTTCGGATCGAAGTCTGCATGGGAACAGCCTGTCATGTTCAAGGTGCGGATATCATTCTTGAGGCGTTTGAGAGGGAATTGGGAATTAAAGTTGGTGAGATGGACGAAAACATGGATTTTAGTTTAGACGTTGTTCGGTGTGTTGGGTGTTGTGGATTGGCTCCGGTAGTAACGATAAATCGAGACATTTATGGGAAATTCGGTCCCGGTCAAGTTTCGGCTATCATTGAAAAATATAGGTCGATTCCCAAAAAGAAAGTAGACATCGAAAAGAAATACAAAGAAATTAAAAGAAAGATGAAGACTGAAAACGGTTGATGCAGTATCTTTGCACAATAGGGAGGAAGGAATGCCGAAAATTAAGCCAGAAGATTTAGCAAAAATTAAGGAACGGACAAGGAGGACCTTAATACTCCGGGAGGGAAGTGGAAGGGCAAAGGTTACCGTACATATGGGGACGTGTGGTATTGCTGCAGGAGCGAGGAAAATCATGAATACTCTTCTGAGGATCATAGAGGAAAGAGAAATAGATGATATCATCCTCACCACGTCAGGATGCGCGGGGTTGTGCAGTCATGAGCCAATGGCTACCGTTGAGGTGAAAGGAACAGCTCCGGTAAAATATGTTGACTTAACTGAGAAGAAGATAGAGGAGATATTTGATCAGCATGTGCAAAAGGGGATCATCGTAAAAGAGTATGCCTTGGGAGTGGGAAGCGAGAGGACAGAGTAACACGGAAAGACGATAAAGGATGCCATTTCGAGCGGACGTTTTGATTTGCATGGGGACAAGCTGCATAGAGAACAACTCATTTGAGATTAGAGAGCTTATTCAAGAAGAGATAAAGAAGCATAATTTAGAGGAAGAGATTAGACTAGTTTCAACAGGATGCTTTGGATTTTGTGACGCTGGCCCAATCATATTAGTCCAACCCGATGGCGTTTTCTACCAAAGAGTAACAGAAAAGGATATACCGTTTTTAGTTGAAGAGCATTTCCTCAAAGGAAGACCAGTTAAAAAGTTGATGTACACGCCACCAAAAGAGAAGGTACCCATCCCCAAATTAGCGGAAATCCCTTTTTTCAACCAGCAAATCCTAATTGCCTTGCGGAATCGGGGATTAATAGATCCAGAAAAGATTGATGAATATATTGCTCGTGATGGTTACGCTGCTCTGGCCAAGGTTATCTCTTCCATGACGGCTCAACAGGTCATAGAGGAAGTAAAGGCTTCTGGTCTTCGTGGAAGAGGAGGTGGAGGTTTTCCGACTGGTATTAAGTGGGAGTTATGCAGACATGCAGGAGAAGAAAGAAATGAGGTAAGATATGTGATATGTAATGCCGACGAAGGCGATCCAGGAGCCTTCATGGATAGAAGCATCATAGAATCAGACCCTCATTCAATCATAGAAGGTATGATTATAGGCGCGTATGCCATAGGATCACATCAGGGTTATGTCTATATTAGGAAGGAGTACCCCATCGCCTTGGATAGACTGAATACTGGTCTTGAGCAAGCGCGAGAATATGGTCTTTTGGGTGACGATATCTTTGGCTCCGGTTTTGATTTTGACATTGAAGTTCATAGGGGAGCCGGCGCTTTTGTCTGCGGTGAGTCAACTGCCCTTATGGCTTCTTTGGAAGGAAAAGCTGGAGTTCCACGGGCAAAGTATATTCATACGGTGGAGTATGGCCTCTGGAATAAACCATCCTGTCTAAACAATGTTGAAACATGGGTAAATATTCCCGTGATAATAAACCGGGGCGCCAAATGGTTCACCCGAATCGGTACTGGAGATGTATCTGAAAGTCCATGGGGAGGAAGCAAGGGGACAAAAGTTTTCTCCTTGACAGGAAAGATAAATAATACCGGTCTCGTTGAGGTCCCAATGGGTATAACGCTGAGAGAGATTATTTTCAACATTGGCGGAGGAATTAAAAAAGACAAAAAGTTCAAAATGGTTCAAACCGGTGGACCCTCAGGAGGATTTCTGCCGGAGGAACTGCTGAATTTACCAGTTGATTTTGACAGTCTAACGAAAGCAGGTTCCATGATGGGCTCTGGAGGTATGGTGGTAGGTGATGAAGACACGTGCATGATCGACATGGCAAAGTATTTTGTCTCATTCTTGGTAACAGAATCCTGCGGTAAATGCGTACCATGCAGAGAGGGATTGAAAAGGATGAAGGAAATTCTGGAAAGGATCTCTGAAGGAGAAGGAAAGGAAGAGGATATTGAACTCTTGGAAGAGCTCGGATTCATCCTTGAAAATGGTGCTCTCTGTGGTTTGGGGAAAAGCGCAGCAAACCCTGTTCTCACTAGTATAAAGTATTTCAGGGATGAGTATGAGGTTCATATTAGGGAGAAGAAATGCCCGGCTGGCGTATGCAAGGAACTGATAGAATACGGGATCGATCAGGAGAAATGCAACGGTTGTACGCTCTGTGCCAGAAAATGCCCCACGGATGCCATCTCTGGTGAACAAAAACAGGTTCATACGATAGATACCTCGAAGTGCATAAAATGTGGCATTTGCTACGAGGTATGTAGATTTGATGCGGTGTACAGGAAATGATCGAGATAGAGATCGATGGGAAGAAAATAGGAGCAATGGAAGGAGAAACAATTCTTTCTGCAGCAAGACGCGTGGGGATATATATTCCTGCCCTCTGTTATCATGATGCACTATCAGCTTATGGTACCTGTAGACTTTGTAGTGTGGAGGTGATTAAAGGAGGAAGAAACAAGGTAGTAACGGCTTGTCTCTATCCGGTAAGTCCTGGGCTTGTAGTGAAGACCAACACTGAAAGAATTAAGAGATTAAGAAGGGGAATTATGGAACTCCTATTGTCCCTCAGTTCAACTTCAGAAACGATTCAAAAACTGGCAAAGGAGATGGGGGTTGAGAAGATAAGGTTCCCGAAGGATGAAAACAACTGTATCCTGTGTGGTCTCTGCACAAGAGTATGTACTGAAATAGCAGAGGCAGATGCCATATCTCTTGTTAACAGGGGCACGCAGCGGGAGGTCGCACCACCCTTCCATGAGATATCTAACGTCTGTATAGGTTGTGGTGGCTGCGCTTACGTATGTCCTACGGGGGCAATTAGAATTGACGGTGAGTATATTAAATTAGGAGACATTGTTTTTGGGAAATTGAACGAGTTCAGGAAAAAAGATACAGGGGAAACAATTGAACAAGTTCTTAAAATAGATGTAAAGGAAAAGAAGGATGAGTAGAATAGGTGTCTTTATCTGCCACTGTGGTTTGAATATTGCTCGCTCTGTCGATGTTAAGAGGGTCGCCGAGGAATCGTTAAAAATTCCTGGTGTTGTTTTTGCCATAGATTATATGTATATGTGTGCTGATCCTGGTCAACTAATGGTTGAAGAATCAATAAAGAAGGAAAAACTTGATGGTATCGTTGTTGCAAACTGCTCTCCAACGCTCCATGAAGTAACATTCAGGAATGCAGCAGAAAGAGCTGGACTGAATCCATACAGATGTGAGATTGCCAATATCAGAGAACAATGTTCCTGGCCACACGAGCATGACAGAGTCTGGACAACTAAGAAAGCATTGAATATTATTAAGATTACTGTAAATAAGCTAAGAAACGATGCCATGCTTGAGCCAACACCCATACCGATTACAAAGAGGGCACTCGTAATAGGTGGAGGTATTGCAGGCATACAGACAGCACTCGATATTGCTGATGGGGGTTATGAAGTTATCCTTGTTGAGAAGACTCCAAGCATTGGTGGAAAGATGATACAGTTATCCGAAACGTTCCCGACGCTCGATTGCCCTCAGTGTATTGAAACCCCGAAAATGGTTTCCTGTGGGCAGCATCCGAATATAAAAATATATGCTTACAGTGAGGTTGAAGAGGTCGACGGGTACGTTGGCAACTTTAAGGTGAAAATAAAACAGAAAGCATCATATATAGATAGGGAAAAGTGTAATGGTTGTGGAGAATGTATGGAGAAATGTTTAACGACAGTCTCAAACGAATTTGATTTAGGTTTAAGCAAGAGAAAGGCTGTATATACACCTTTTCCTCAGGCTGTTCCCAATATACCTGTAATTGACCGTGAACATTGCGGGCATTTTACAACAGAACTCTGCCGTGTCTGTCAATCCATTTGTCCAAAGGATGCAATTGATTTTTCTCAGAAGGATGAATTTCTTGAAGAAGAGGTTGGAACTATCGTGGTTGCAACAGGGTTTGACCTTATGCCAAATGAGAGAATAAAGGAGTATGTGAATGACCCTGATGTTGTCAACGGTCTTGAATTCGAAAGACTCTTATGTCCTTCAGGTCCCACTAATGGACTTCCAGTAAAACCTTCTGATTGGATAATTCCAAAAGAGGTAGCTTTTATCTCCTGCGCTGGTTCAAGGGATCCAGAGCACGGAGTTGCCTACTGCT
>SOIS01000156.1 GCA_004375965.1 Candidatus Cloacimonadota bacterium
TTTTATTGGTCTGATTGGTTTAAAATATTCGCACGGGGCAGGTAAGATAGACAAGATATTATAATCATGTTTATCCTGTCAAAAAGTCGAGGGTGATTCTATCCTTCTATAATCTTAACGAGGACCTTTCTTGTCCGCGGGCCATCGTATTCACAGAAGAAAATTCCCTGCCAGGTGCCGAGTACAATCTTGCCATTTTCTATAAAACAGTAGTTGTTTATGTTAGTAATTGTCGATTTTATATGTGCATCTGCGTTTCCTTCAAGGTGTTTATAATGGGAATGATAAGGAATAAGTTTACTCAATTGTTCCTGAATATCCACCACCACCGATGGATCTGCATTCTCATTTATGGTTATCCCTGCAGTTGTATGAGGGACAAAGATCCAGCATATTCCATCTGAGACCCCGCTTTCACTTACGGCATTCCTTATTTCTTGTGTAATATCAATAAATTCTATTCTTTTTCTTGATTTTACTTGTATAGCCTTAATCAAACTACACACCTCCTAAATTAAAAAATTAGCCACATCTTACCACAGAAAAACAAAGAAACAGAAGTCATTATTATTTTCCCTACCACTCCAAAGACACGTGATTTTGATACTGATTATCACAGGTGAAATATAGTTTAATTCCTGGAATAAGACAGAAGTCAGAAGACAGAAAAAAAGGGGGGCTTAATGCCCCCCTTTTTTCTTTAGCGGAGTATTGTGAGTTTTCTTGTTAGTGACCTTTTCCCAACAGTTAATCTGTAGAAGTAGATGCCCTGAGGTAGTTTATTTCCATTTGAATCCTTAGCATCGAAGGTTACTGAATGGATACCAGATTTCTCATTCCCGTTCACGAGCGTTCTCACTTCCTGACCTAATAAATTATAAACCTTAAGGCTAACGTTAGCATCACTTGGAAGTGCATAATGAATCCTTGTATTTCCCTTGAAAGGATTGGGATGTATAGGAAGGAGCGCAAGGGCAAAGGACTTAGTTTCAAATTTCCCTTCATTTATTCCAGCGGTAGATGTATAAGCCCTAATAAGAAATTCGTCTGTGTCTTTATTCCTGGAAGGAACCCAGGCACCTGTAAATTCCCAGTCTCTTCTTGAGAATGGACCTTGTGTCTCCGAACACAATCTGGGGAAGCTATCACCAAGCTGGATCATACCTACAAAAAATGCTCCTGAGGTTATCGTATTGACACCTGCAGGGATGGAAATAGTAAAAGGTTCAAAGCTTGTTCCGGCTGGTACAAAGATGGTATCTGCATAGAGTAGTGTTCCAGGAGAACCATTTGGACCATCATCATCTAAGAAAAGAATTGGAACATCTACATTATCGGTTGACGATAATGTAACTAATACTGAATCAATTGTCATAGGATACTGAGGTGGAACAAACTCCTTTCCATTTCCGCCTCCGGCTCCTGACCAGGCCCATGCATTTCCACTAGTTGGGTCTCTGTCATATGTCAGCCACCCAGGGGTGTCTACCACTATAAGTTCCACGTCCTTGGAGTTATTTGAGGCATTCATATCTCCAGGAAGTTGTGTCTGTATCCATATTTTGTAATCGTTTGCTGAAGCAGGGGTCCACCAGTCAGGCGTGAAATACAGGGTTGTCTCAGCACCTGCTGCAAGCCCGCTAACTGTAATGGTATCTGCAAAAAAGACTATATATGATGGATCCCAGATAACAGAGGGAACAGTAAAAGTCCCTGCGTCTACATTTCCATAGTTTCGAACTGTAACCCACAGCGTATAAGGATTAACCGGTAAGAGAAAAACCCCTTTACTTCTGGGTGATATCGCTTCCATAACTCCAATATCAAGTGCTTGATAATTGGTTGAATCTGGTGGAGTAAATTTGACTGCGTAACCGGAATCGGGAACTGTATTGGCAAAGACTTTCAATCCTACCCGTCCCATTACATCCTCCATACCGGAAACATCTTGATCATTGTAGAAACCCTGATC
>SOIS01000085.1 GCA_004375965.1 Candidatus Cloacimonadota bacterium
TGGGCGGGGGAACTAATAGTTATTATCAACGCACAAAATTGGATGAGTATCCTCATAATATTTTTCTCGAGGTTATCTCCGAGAATGGACTCATAGGATTGCTTGTTTTTTTAGGTTTTTTGGGCTCAATTGCCTGGGCTGGATTCCGTTATCTTTCAATACAGCACATCAGATTCAGCCCACATGAAAGGGCTATCGGATTGGCAGTTTTGGCCATTAGCTTGACATTGCTCGTTGAAAAACAGTTTAGCTATTCTCTTACAATGCACAAGGATTTGTTTACGTTTCTAGGCATAATGGTTAATTTGCCCTATTTATCTCATCGTCCATATTTAAAAAGAAGAAAAGTGTGCAACTGAATTTCTTTCTTTGCCAATGTTTCCAGAGCTTGAAAAAGAACAAATAGAATTTGTCAGTGATATGGTGCAGCGATTACACAAAGACAACCGAGGATATAAGTAATGAAACGATATCGTATTTTACATATTATGAATTATTATATTCCAGAGATGGGATATCAGGAGAATTACTTACCTGCAGAACAAAAAAAATTAGGACTATTCCCGTTTATTATCACTTCAGACCGATATCCTCCTATACAGAACTACGATCAGATTCTTGCTCCGGTATTAGGAAGCCGCATTCAATATCCTGGCAGATTTAAGGATAATGGAGTCGAAATACTAAGGTTGCCAGTGATTTTGGAGAACATTCACCACACCTACGTGCTGTTGAAGGGACTTTATAGAAGCATCCTAAAGATTGATCCAGATATAATTCATCTTCATGGGGTATCTGGATATTTGGTTTTTCAAGTATTGATAATCAATTCGTTTTTAAATATGCCATTAGTAATGGATTCGCATACTTGTTACTTTAATGTTAATCCTTACAATTTTAAAAAACGATTCTATTATAAGATTCTCAAGAGATTAGTTTATCCTTGCTTCAAGTCTAAAATACAAAAGATTCTTCCTATAAATGAAGATGCAAAGATATTTTTAAAGGATGAATTGAATATTCCAGAGTCAAAATTGACAATCTTACCTCTGGGTACGGACGTTAAGACCTTCTATTTTTCTGAGACTGAGCGAGTCGCCTTTCGTAAAAAATTGGGCCTCAATCCGAACGATGTTGTTGCAATCCATTCGGGTAAATTATCGGATAGAAAGCAAACCAGTTTTCTTGTTAATAGCCTAACGGGTCTTTTTTCAAATTTCCCGTCTTTTAAACTCCTTATTGTGGGTAGTGGCAGCAAAGAATATATGGATTCAATCCGTTTCATTGTGAAAGAGAATGATATGGAGAATAAAGTTTTCTTTTATCCGTTTGCCCAAAGAAATGTGTTGCGTAAGTTTTATAATGCAGCCGATATTGGCATATGGCCTGGAGATCCATCAATTACAATACAAGAAGCAATGGCTTGTAAATTGCCAATAATTGTCCAAGACCACAGAGACACAAAAGAACTGAATGCATATACAAACGGAATCGTTGTGCGCCGCGGAGATAAAGCACAGCTACTGTCAGCAATTTCGAAACTAGTGCTGAATAAAAAATTAAGGGAAGATTTAGGCGAAAAATCATTGCAGCTTGTTCAGGATATACTCAACTGGAAAAGTATAGCCCAAAGATCAATTGAGCTCTATCGAGAAGCTCTGGGAAGGCCATAGATAATGCGAAAACGGCAGGTTCTCATTAATGCAATTACTTCAGTGGTAAGCATTTTTATGGTCGGTGTAGTTTTTTTTATACTCTACCGATATTTAATAAACACAATAGGTGTTGAACAATTAGGAATCTGGTCGCTTGTTCTGGCCACTACTTCAGTGACTCAAATTGCAAATTTTGGGCTTGGCACAAGTGTCATAAAGTTCGTAGCAAAATATGTTGCAAGAGAAGAAGATAAGAGAGTATCGGGGATAATTCAAACTGCAGCTCTTTCTGTCGGTGCATTTGTAGGTGTC
>SOIS01000193.1 GCA_004375965.1 Candidatus Cloacimonadota bacterium
TATTAAAGGAAATAAATTTCAGAAATCTCTTCAGTGTTCTCGGTAACATCGCAAAACCTACCTTTCTTGGAAGTGCAACTATTGCTCCTATAATAGCTTTAATTGCATTCGTGCTTGGCTATTTCCTTATAAAAAAGTTCAAGACAGGAGGAAAAAAATCAACCTGCCCAGATTAATAGCCAGATTACTCAGATTAAAATAACGTCTTTAACCTCATACAAATTTACATAATCTTCTTTAAAAATCTTGACAGGGTGTAAATTATTTATTATATTTAAAAAAAGAGAGGTGATTATTATGAAAAAATGGGAAGGTGTCCTTGAGAAGATTGATGATTATAGATGGAGGATCCCGAAGAAGAGACATACTGGAATGCGAGTAGATGGAATTATATATGCAAAGGAATCATTGATTTCACATATAAGGATGGATCAGACCCCATTACAGGTCTCAAATGTTGCTCATCTTCCGGGTATTGTAAAGTACTCCCTTGCAATGCCAGACATTCACTGGGGATATGGTTTCCCCATTGGTGGTGTAGCAGCTATAGATCCTGACAGTGGAGTTGTATCACCAGGCGGAGTTGGTTACGACATAAACTGTGGTGTCAGGATACTGAGGACAAACCTCAGAATGGAAGATATTAAGGAGAAGGTGAAGAATCTTGTAAATGCGCTTTTTGCAAATGTTCCCTGTGGTGTTGGTTCAAAAACAAAGAGGAGATTTACAGAAAAGGAACTAAAGGATGCGATGAAGATGGGTTCTAAGTGGATTGTCAAACTTGGCTTTGGATGGAATGAGGATGTCGATTTTACTGAGGGACATGGATGCCTTGATTTTGCTAATCCTGATACTCTGAGCCAAAGAGCGCTTGAAAGAGGTAGACCACAGATAGGAACGTTAGGAGCAGGAAACCATTTCATTGAGATACAGGAGATAGATGAAGTTTATGATGAAACAATTGCAAACCTTATGGGTCTCGAGAATGGTCTTGTAACGGTAATGATACATACAGGTTCACGGGGTCTTGGTTACCAGGTATGCGATGATAGTGTAAAGATAATGGGTAGTGCAATGAAAAGGTATGGAATTGAGGTTCCCGATAGACAGCTTGCATGTGTTCCTATAAAATCAAAGGAAGGAAAGAGGTATCTTGGTGCTATGGCTTCGGCTGCGAACTATGCATGGGTTAATAGACAGATGATTATGTACTGGGTGAGGGAGGCATTTGAAAAGGTAATGGGAATTTCCGCCGAAAAACTTGGAATGCATATGATTTATGATGTAGCACATAATATTGCTAAATTTGAGGAACACAGGATTAATGGAGAAACAAAAACCTTATGTGTTCACAGAAAAGGTGCAACAAGGGCTTTTCCTCCCAATCATCCTGAAATTCCTGAGAAGTACAGAGATATTGGCCAGCCTGTTCTTATTCCAGGGGATATGGGAACACACTCGTATATTCTTGTGGGAACACAGAGGGCAATGGATGAGACATTCGGTTCTACCTGCCATGGTGCAGGAAGGATAATGTCAAGACATAAGGCTCTTGATGTAACTAAAGGTAGGGCTGTTTATAGGGAACTTGAAGACATAGGTATATATGTGCGGTCTGCAACAGTGAAGACGCTGAGAGAAGAGGTCCCCGAAGCATACAAGGATGTAGATGAGGTTGTTGACACTGTCCACAAAGCAGGGATTGGGAAGAAGGTTGTTAGAATGCGCCCGGTAGGAGTAATAAAGGGATGATCAATTGACAAGGGTCAATAAATTCAGGAGTGCTGCTGTTATACAGTTGTGCGGTGTTGCAGTTGTGTAGTAAAGGAGGATAACCTTATGAGGATTGAAAAATTTGAAGAAATTCAAGCATGGCAAGAAGCAAGAGAACTGACTAAGATGATATATAGAATCACTAAAAAAGTGAGGTTCCAAAAAGACTTTGGTTTGAGAGACCA
>SOIS01000032.1 GCA_004375965.1 Candidatus Cloacimonadota bacterium
TTTCTAACCACGATATGATTTGGAAATATCATACGTGGCACGCGAGGTAAACTTTGATAATCTGATATTCAAGATAAAAGAAATAAAACGAAGAATCGCAACAACATCGTTGCACTCCAGAAAACAACTGCAGCACGGCATAACCGCAACACTGCAGCACTATCTAATCTTTCAGTGCTTTTATTATAGCAGATGGGATCGCATCAATTAAATCACCCGCAATAATTGAGTGCTCTCCCATTTTCTCTTTCAGAATTTCACCCGCAAGTGAGTGGATATACACCCCGGAAACTGCTGCAGCTAAGGGTGTAGTCTTCTGACCGAGAAAACCAATAATAAGTCCTGTAAGTACATCTCCTGATCCTGCGGTTGCAAGACCAGAATTTACATGAGGATTTAACCAGAATGAGCCATCTTGCTCTGAGCTCACAGTGGGAGCACCTTTTAGGACAAGAATGACTTCCCAACGAGAAGCATATCTTCTGGATACTTCCACCTTATTTCTTTCAATATCTCTTGCATTACTTTCAATAAGTCGTGCCATCTCTCCAGGATGAGGTGTGATAACTGTAGGTTTTTTTCTCTTCTTTAACACTTTCGTGTATCCAACAAGTGCATTTATTCCATCAGCATCAACTAAAAGGGGAGCATTGGCATTCTCAACAACTTTTCTTACCAGTTTTTGGGTTTCAGGATGCTGCGACATACCTGGTCCTATTGCAACAACATCCACTTTTTTAATCTCATCCATTATTTTAGTATATGCTTTTAGAGATATGCTCCCATCCTCGGTTTGTGGTACGGGTATTGTTATTGCTTCAGTACATTTAGCCTCAAGTATAGGGTTAAGATGCTCCGGTATTGCAAGATATACGAGACCTGCACCTGCACGGAGTGCAGATGTGGCAGCCATTGCTGCTGCTCCAGTCATTCCTGTGCTCCCAGCAATAATTAAAATACGTCCAAATGCTCCCTTATGGAGATTAGGAGCACGCCAGGGGATAAAGCGGCGTAACACTTCATTGTCAACCAGTGTTCCTTTTACCTCAACATCATTTATAACCTGCTCCGGAAAACCAATATCTGCCACATATAGTTCCCCAACATAATGCCTTGCAGGATAAAGGAATTGCCCTACTTTAGGTAATCCCATTGTTACGGTTAAATCAGCCTTTACAGCTTCTCCTGAAACATTCCCAGTATCTGAATCGATTCCACTTGGTGTATCGACTGAGACAATGTGTATGCCCGATTCATTTATCTCCCTAACAACATCTTCTCCGATACCACGTATTCTTCCACTGAATCCTGTACCAAAGAATGAGTCAACAACAATCTCAGAATTTGAAAGCGACAATCGCAACTTCCTTAAATCGTTTTTGTTCTTTATAATCTTAGGTTTTAACCCAAGGCCTACGATAATATCAAGATTCTTTTTTGCATCACCAACAATGGATGAAACAGTTCCCATTATATAGACATCAACAGAGATTTTTTGATTTATTAAATATCTTGATACCACAAATCCATCACCACCATTGTTCCCTTTACCGCACACAATTGTAACCTTATGTACATTTTCTAAACCGAAAAAGTCTTCCATTGCACTAACAACACTTTGCCCGGCGTTCTCCATAAGAACGACCCCTGAGATACCAAGTTCTTTGATTGCCATCCTATCAATTTTTCTCATCTCCTTGACACTTACTAACTTCATCATTTCCTCCAGTAAAAACTTCGTTTTTTTGATTACACAGATTATAATACGATTCCACAGATTAAATTATTCATTCGCAGACACCTCCACCTACGTTGAAACTTCGGTGGACAAGTCTATCTGCCGAAGCCTTGGCGTAGGTAGGCCTCTCAAGAGGGGATTTGAAATTATAAAATTAGCATTGCATCACCGTATGAGAAGAAACTATATCCCTTGCATTTTGCTTCTTCATATGCCCCCAGAATCATATCCTTCGAGGCAAAGGCAGAGACGAGCATGAGAAGGGTTGTTTTTGGCAGATGAAAATTTGTAATAAGATGGTCAACCAACTGAAAGTTATACGGGGGATAGATGAATTTATCTGTCCAACCTCTTCCATCCTTTAAGCGAGTATCGTAACAAACCGATTCAAGTGCCCTCGTTGATGATGTACCAACCACAAATATACTACCACCCTCTTTTCTCGAACTATTTATTATCTTAGCAGTATCATGATTTATCTCATAATACTCGCTCTCCATCTTGTGTTGACGTATATCCTCCACCTTCACAGGTCTAAATGTCCCGATACCAATATGTAACAGTATTTTTACAATTTTTACTCCTTTTTCTTCAATATCAGAGAGTATCTTCTCTGTGAAATGTAAACCTGCTGTTGGTGATGCGACCGAACCTTCTCTTTCGGCATAAACTGTCTGATATCTATATCGGTCAATCTGCTCTGAATTCCTTTTAATATAAGGTGGAATTGGCATATCTCCAAGCGAGAAAATCTCATGTTCTGTAATTCCATCTGGAAAGAATTCAACCTTCCATTTTCCGTTTCCATTTTTCTCCTTTATTCTACATCCAACACCTTTCTTGAAGATTATGCATCCCCCTGGTTTTACTCTCCTCGCTGGTCTAATAAGTGCTTCCCATATAGTATCCTCTATTTTTCTCAAAAGAAAAATCTCTATTTTACCCTTTGTTTTTTCCTTCTTCCCAAAGAGTCTTGCAGGGATAACTCTGGTATTATTAATGCATAAAACATCACCATTAGAAAAATAGTTAACAATGTCACTGAAAATCCTGTGTTCAATTCTACCCGTCTTTCTATCAAGAACAAGGAGCTTTGAGCCTCCCCTTTTCTCAGCTGGATACTGTGCAATGAGTTCACGAGGAAGAAAAAAGTCAAAATCCTCTAATTTCATTTTCTAAAAAAGATTGAGAATAATTGTTAGAATTAAGGATATAAGAATAGACGAAGTTAATGGAGAAAAAAATGTAAACTGCTTTTTATGAATGTAAATGTCACCTGGTAATTTTCCGAAGAATGGAACACGTTTAGAGAGAAGAAATAAAAATCCTGTGAAAAGAAAGAAGATACCGATAGATATCAGTATTTTCCCAAGTGAACCGAAATTATTCATCTTTTTCTGAAAGAAATCCCTTGATGAGTTCTAATGCCTTTGTATTATCCTCTGCTCTGACAAATAGTTCTCCCCAGTCTCCTTTTATAAAGGTTACAATACTGTCAAGCATTGGAACCTGGTATGATTTTATTATTGTTTTTATACTGTTTGACTCGAGCAGACTCTCTATTGTCTTTGCCATGAATTCATCGGGAGCCTTATAAATGCTTACAAGTTCTATGTCGCCTGAGTGATCTTCCATTAAAACAACCTTCCATTACTGGGTTTTTCCATACCGAGGTGTCTGTATGCCAGTTGTGTGGCAACCCTCCCTCGGAGTGTCCTGTTTATGAAACCTTCAAGAATGAGAAATGGCTCAAAAACTTCTTCAATGGTGTCTTTTTCCTCTCCAACTGCAACTGCAATTGTCTTTAATCCAACAGGTCCTCCATTAAACTTTTCTATAATGGTCTTCAGAATAAGCTTATCCATTGCATCAAGCCCTTTCTCATCTACTTCCAAAAGCTCCAGAGATTTCAAAACTACATCTTTTGTTATGTTACCCTCTCCCTTTACCTGAGCATAATCTCTTATTCTTCTTAATAATCTATTTGCAACTCGAGGTGTTCCTCTCGCTCTCTTTGCTATTTCCAATGCAGCATCCTCTTTTACATCCACATCGAGGATCCGTGAACTCCTTTCAGCAATCTCTGAGAGATCGCGAGGAGCATAAAAATCTATCCTGTGGGATATACCGAATCGTGACCTCATCGGAGAGGTTAAAAGACCAGTTCTTGTTGTAGCACCAACAAGTGTAAAATGCTTAAGACTGATTCTTACAGCCCGTGCCTTTGGGCCTGCATCAACAAGAATATCAAGACAGAAATCCTCCATTGCAGAATAGAGATATTCTTCAACTGACCTGTTTAGCCTGTGGATTTCATCAATAAAAAGAACATCCCGCTCTGAAAGATTTGTCAGAATTCCAGCAAGGTCACCTGGCCTCTCTAAAATGGGACCTGATGTTGAAGAGATACTTACGCCAAGTTCATGTGCAATGATATATGCGAGTGTGGTCTTTCCAAGACCTGGTGGACCAAAAAAGAGCGTATGATCCATTGATTCATTACGTGCCTTTGCTGCCTCAATTGATATTCTTAGATTCTCCTTTAAGGTCTCTTTACCAATAAATTCAGCAAAGGTTTTTGGCCTTAGGTTAATGTCAAGTTCTCTATCTTCAACTGAAGATTCAGGATTCGTTATTCTCTCTTCCATACAGCTTAATTATATACATACGAACATAAAAGTCAAGAAAAAATTACAGACTAAAAGGATACAGGTTCATCCCATTTATTTCTTGATATTTACCAGGGAAACTATAGAGATTTAACTAATCTTTGGTAGGTGTAGACTTCACCCGGAGAACTTCTTCTACGCACCTTAAAAGGTATGGATACATACTCTTTACTCTTTACTCATTACTTCTATCCTGTCTTCTATGAGTGTTAAATGTTGAGACCTGACCCCATCAGTTGCCCGGTATATATTATGCCATAAACAAACTATTACTGGAAAAATTAGGGTCGCTGGTCAAATTCACTCCCAACTTGCGCAACCCTTCCTCGTCTCCTGGCGTAGGTATATGGGTCATGTGCACTTCGCAACCCTTAAACTCTCCTAATCTTTCTAAAGCCAGATGAGCTGTAGGATTTGTAGTAGCACTGATACTCAAAGCAATGAGGGTTTCCTCCAAATCCAGACTAACTGATTTTTCATTTAAAATATTTTTATCTAAATTTGCAATTGATTCTATTATCGTCGGTGACAAAAGATGGATTTTATCAGGGATACCTGCCAATTTTTTTACTGCGTTAAGCACCAAACTTGATGCAGCATGCATATATATGGAATTTTTGCCTGTAATTATTGTTCCATCATGAAGCTGGATAGCTGAACCGCAGAAAATTCCCTTGTTCCCTTTACCCTTTTTCTGGGCTTCTACTGCAGCCTGGCGTGCTGGGTCAACCACCACACGATTTTCTGGCTTGATATTCATATCTTCCATCAACAACTCCACTCTCTGTACAGTTTCTTGATCCACAAATCCCATTACATATTCGCACTTATAGCGAAAATATCTTCGTATTATCTCCTGTTTAGCTGCCTGCTGTACTACCGAGTCTTCAACAATACCAAATCCTGCACAGTTAACGCCCATATCTGTTGGCGACTTATATAAGAACGTACCCACAATCTTTTCCAGGATTCGTCTCAGTACAGGAAATACTTCCACATCACGATTATAGTTAATAGCAGCTTCACCATATGATTCTAAATGGAACGGATCAATCATGTTAAAATCACCAAGATCAGCAGTAGCTGCTTCATAAGCTACATTAACCGGATGTTTTAAGGGGATATTCCAGATAGGAAAAGTTTCAAACTTAGCGTAACCGGATTTTAATCCCCGTCGGTAATCATGATACAGCTGGGAAAGACAGGTAGCCAATTTACCGCTTCCCGGTCCGGGTCCGGCAACCACTACTAACGATTTATCGGTTTCAATGTATTCGTTAGCACCGTAACCTTCGTCGCTGACAACTGTATCTACATCCGTAGGATAACCTTTGGTATACCGGTGCGCATAAACTTTTACGCCATACCGTTCCAGCTTATTTTTAAATATTGTAGCTGCTGGCTGATTATCAAAACGTGTAATAATAACCGCTGTAACAGACAAACCCCAGTCTTTTAAATCATCTATTAGTCTTAAAGTATCTACATCGTAAGTGATACCAAAATCAGCCCTTACTTTTCTACGTTCAATATCTCCGGAGTAAATACACAGCAAAATATTGGCTTTATCTTTAAGCTGCTGCAGCAGTTGCATCTTCACATTTGGATGAAAACCCGGTAAAACTCTTGAAGCATGATAATCGAAAATCAGTTTACCACCAAATTCCAGGTATAACTTGTTGTTAAACTTAGCCACTCTGTTAAGAATTGCTTTAGTTTGCTCCTTTAAATATTTTTCATTATCAAAACCTATTTTTACCGCGTTAACCTCCGCTTTTTCCCTATTTCTCATTCCTTTTATTTTTTATATCAGAAATGAATCTGAAAGTCAAGATAATTGAGATGTCTCTTTTAATTTGCGTAATTAAGAATTAGCAATTTGGAATATATCGTAGTCATCTGTTAGCGTTCAGCGGTCTATTGAATAATGTTAAATGTTGAGACCTGACCCCTTGATTCTCCTTGCTCTAAAACTCCC
>SOIS01000254.1 GCA_004375965.1 Candidatus Cloacimonadota bacterium
GAGAGGCAAAATTGAGATAAACAAAAAGGTGCCATGCGCGATACGGTATTCCTATGTGGATAAGAAGGAAAAAAGGGGCTATGATTAGAAGCATCGTAGCCAAGACTATACCTACCTTACCGAGGGGTTTGTACTGATTCATCCCGAAGGCATATGCTAGCGTGGAGAGAATAAACGACCCTGCGCTTAAGCCAGTAAGGTAGAAATATATAGCAATATTTAAGCCAAATGCCTCCTGTTGTATGATGTTGTATATGACTTGAGTATCCACAATGCTCCTTATTCCTCTTCCATCTGTTTTGTTTCAACAGTATCTATATCCAGGTCGATGTAAAATGTATGAGGCTTTGTTCCCATCTCAGGTTTGATAACCTGGACTGCATTCTTGGCCATTGTCTTTACTACATCGCTTTCAGGATCATTCAAGTCACCAAACATAATTGCTCCAGTGGGACAAGCCAGGACACATGCGGGTTTGAGACCGGCATCTACTCTATGGTGGCACCAGTAACATTTCTCCGCAATGTTTAATTTTGGGTTGATATATCTTACGCCATATGGGCATGCAGCCATACAGTAACGGCAACCAATACATCTGTGTGGGTCAATATAAACAATTCCGTCAGAACGCTTGATGGAAGCTCCAACCGGACAGACCGTAACACAGATGGGTTTTTCGCAGTTATTGCATACGATAGGCAGGAAGAACTCTTTTGAATGTGGATAATGTCCTTTCTCCACTTTTTTTACCCAGCTTCTCCAAACGCCGAGCGGTACATTATTTTCACTTTTACACACCACAGCACAGGCATTGCAACCGATACA
Organism: Candidatus Cloacimonadota bacterium; assembly: GCA_004375965.1. Taxonomy (GTDB): domain Bacteria; phylum Hydrothermota; class E44-bin80; order E44-bin80; family E44-bin80; genus SOIS01. Next base: position 826 of record SOIS01000254.1, read on the forward strand.
CTTCCTTAAGTCGAACAACATAGCGTATCGCTTTACCTTATTCCTCATGGTATTGTTCCCTTTATTCTTTATCCCCATTATCTTGATCTGTTTTTTCCTTGTTTTGTGCCTCATCTTTTTCTATTCTCATGCTATCAAGCCAAATCTTAATTCTATTCATGGTTACTTTCCGCGATTTATAACCTATAAAGAAAAATGTTCCAATGAAGAGAAGAATAACAAAGCCTCCTCCCATATAATTGAGTCCTATCCATCTTTTCGAGTCAAGGTGAGTTGGCCCCATCACAAGATCTCCTTTTGAGCGAACATCATGGCAGCGGGAGCAAAAATCTTTGTAGATACGCTTGGCGCCGTGTGCAGAGTCATTATAATGGCAATTAATACATACCATCATATCAAAGCTTTCAGAGAGGTCTCCCTTACGATGTCCGGATATCTTTCCAAGGGAGGTTCCTTTCAAGATTCCTTTGACCATTACCTCAGGATGACATTCTATGCAGGTCTTTCCCACATTCTCTTCGTGTATTGATGATGATGGATCATCATGGAGAAGGACGTGGTGTTTAGTATGGCAGTGATAACATAAAGGAAGCTCTTTCCCAGGTGTAATAGTAGTAAAGGTTAAATGGATGTTTTTCTGGTATTCTTCTTCCTCCTCAGGATGGCAGCGGGCACAATCCACATCGATGAAACCTTCCCTGAAATGCAGATAGGGATTTGAATTAATATGGCAATCCACACATACCATCTTGCTCTTGTGATGTATATCTTGAGACCATTCATCTGGATTCACATAGAGAGAACGCACTTTGCCGGAACTTGTGATTTGTGAGATATTGGGTTTTCCATGACAGAAGAGACACTGCTGATCTGCATAAGAGTAAGTTTGAGAGTGAGAGTGATTAGAAAAGAAAATTAAAAGTACAAATAAGATTGATATATATTTTTTTAAATACATGCCTAATAAAGGCCATACTTAAGCATTCTTCCGACTATTGTTATGTTTTGAATTGTTTGCATAGTTCTTAAGGATGTATTTATCCAATCATCCTAATAATATCAATCAATTAGGGGAGAGAACTTGGTAACATAATGAGTCAATCATGTCAAGAAAAAACAGGCTTT
>SOIS01000234.1 GCA_004375965.1 Candidatus Cloacimonadota bacterium
TATAAAGTGGATCCCAGTACCAGACATCACCCCCCTCAAGATACATCCTGCCGCCACTGTTAACATAATTGACAAGCGCTGTTGCATCTGCACTTCCATCAGATATAACATAGTTGCTGCTGAATATACCAACACAAACAAATACTGCTAAGTAGTTGTCAAGATCTGTAATCGGTAACGATGTACTGTAATCACCCACATAACCGCAAGCCTGAAGAGCTGCATCTATTGCCGGACCACTCGAATGGTTATCATCAGGATCCCAGATAAGATAGTGCTTACTTCCTACTGTCGTGCTGAACTCCAGAGTGTCACAGTATATACCACTCGTTACCTCAAGCATAAAGGTAACCAACTCACCCATAGGTGTCATTGCATCCGCATGTACAATGAACGGATCACCCGAATTACTCGCTGTCCCACCTGATGTTATATCGCCAAAGCTGCCATCAGGATCAGGAACATCTACATAAGGAGAGTTCTCTGATAGATAACCTGTGACAGATGGTGCATCCTCGCTCCCTTCATTTTCCAGGGTAACAATAAGGTCTACCGTCTCCCCGGGATCGAGTCTCTGATTCCCTGTCGGATCTACAACAAAATTATTGAGCGTTAGTATAGGTGCATGTACCGTGAAGAGAGGATGGCTTGTCCAGATACTGTCATCCGCATCCTGCGCAACAAAATCAAATAGTATAGTATGACCATCAGGGCAGTTATTCGTAACACTGAAAACATAAGAAGGTGTCCCGCTTGAAGAATCACCAGCAGCAATATTGCCAAACCACGTAGAATCAACTGAGATACTGACATAAGGGTCTGTCTCGCTTAAGAGTCCATAAACACCGTATCCTGTTTCAACACCAATATTTTTTGCCCATGCTGTAAGGTCGATAGTCTCTCCTGGGTTTATTCGTCCATTTCCATTTCCACCACCTGTATCATCGATTATACCTTTCAGGAATGAGATATAAGGACCGCTTGCTGGCTGAACAGGTATCGATGCAACATATGGAATTTTATTATATGCTGTCACTGTAAGTGTAATATCGCCCGCTGATGTCAATGGCGGATCGATATCTATGGTTGCAAATCCAGATGCATTTGTATAAGCAGAACCGTAGAGTGTATCATTTCTAAAAAGTGCACATAATGCATCCTCAACACCAACAACCGTTACATCAAATGTCGTTGTACCAAAATAGATTATATCGTTATGATTGACAGTCATTGATTGAGGTGTGTCTGTTCTCAATTGAATAGATGCATCTCCAAAAATATGCCAGGTCTGTGCCATCTCAATGCCTTCCGCGTTTGTTGGACCGTAATGATCAATCATATAACAGGCACCATTAAAGAAAATCCCTCCAGCTGTATTCATTCCATCATGGGTTAAAAGATTGACTGCGCCTTCCTGACCATAACATGGTGGTACCCAGGACTGCCCTATTGTCGCACCCCAGTGCACCAAAAAACCATCTGGCTCGCTAACTGTTCCAGCAGTAACAGATGCCTCACAGTAACAATCACTGCCATTAAAATTACCAACATCACAGGCAACCGAAATAACAAAAGGTAACATCCAGGGATTATTTAAACTGTTAATATCTGAAATGTCAAAACCACCACCATTACCCCAACCTGTAGTGCCACCATGACCAATATAGTTAATGATACTTGTCCCATCCTCAATGAATCCTTTTATCATTGCAGTTGTTCCCCAATAATCGTAGCTCTTGTTAGCTTCAGTATAGGTGTATGCTAATAATGAATCACGAAGCCAATTGCAGCGAGTTGAATCGTCATAACCAGTGCCACCATCCTGTGCACTGGCTACGCCCAAACCAACATGATACCAGTCAGCACCAGTCTGAGGTATCTTTTCATAATCAATCGAGCGGCTGACCTGCTTATCAATATTTGACGAATTACCGCTCCGTGAACTGAACCTTGAAATGAATAAATCAGGGTAGTAATCACCGCCTGCAGTATATGCATAGACAGGGTCAGCGTCTCTACCACTTGCTGAACCCATGGTTCCAGTTGCAGGCACAACCTCATTACCATCACCAACCAAAAGGACCCAAACCAAATCTCCAGCATCGTATTCATTCTGAATAAAGTTTTTAATGCTGGTTTGATTATTACCAATCGATGAGATGGAAACCATCTTTGTATCAATGCCCTTCATCATCTTCCACTCCACGAAATCTTCCATATTGCTCATAAAGGCATCAGCACTAATGATTACCATTCTGCCTGCATACTCAGAAATAGAATCGTAACGGGCTCCATTAAAATTGAGAAAAATATTTTCATAAATATTGACAAATTCACGGGTAATCGAATCTTTCTTCTTGGTCATAACATTTGTGCCACCTTTGCTGATTTCATAAACTTCCACTACTACCCTTTTTGCAACCTTCAACTCATTCCGTGCAGGATTGTACTGGAATGGATTGAAACGTATTGACATCCCCCTGTAATCCCTTAATATAAATGGTTCACAAATTTCTACTGTGTTATTAGGCCACCAGGAATCGGTCTGATAAAACTTATTAAAGGTATAGGGAATAGTGTTAGGGTCAATACTTCGTAAGATATTTCCTTTTGATGGGACTAATCTATTGACATTCTTCGTCTCATATTCAACACTAACTATTCTATAACCCAATAAAGCATCATCTGGAATAATCACACTCCTTACAATTGTTGGTAGTTCTGGAAAACCCCTTTCAAGGAATGTTACCTGTCCTGGTAATGTAATCCGTGAACAGGTAATCCCATTGATGTCCACCTGTTCCACAGTATAACCCTGAAGTTCGAATTCAATGGTTATGCTTAAACCATAGTCTTGCATCACTCTTATTTCCGGTTTCTGTCCCTCAAAGCCTCCAAGACTTACCCATTTTGCTGAGAGGGAAAAAGAAATAAACAACAAAAGGGAAACAATCAAATTTACCTTTTTCATCTTGCCTCCTTTTATAATTAATAAAAATATAAACCGCAAACTCTTGAATGTCAAGAGAAAAAATAGAGACTAAAGGGGGGTATAGAGTAGACAGGACGAGACTTGGAAGTCTCTTCTACGTGGTGGTGTATGGTATAAGTAAAATGTTCTTGACTTGACTTTCGTAAAATGGTATTATGCCGATAAGAAACGTGCAAAAAATGCGTAGGAGGAAAGAATGGATGAACTTCTTAAAGCCTGTGATACTGCAATTACACAATGTCTCGGAGTTCAAAAACATGAGACACTCCTTATCATAGGTGATGAACCACTGAGAAAGATTGCATTTTCATTTTTTGAGGCTGGAAAAAAGAGGGCAAAAGATGTTATCCTTTTAGAGATTGTTCCAAGAGAAATAGACGGTGAAGAGCTCCCTTCTGCAGTAACTCACATAATGAAGAATGTTAATGCAATAATCGCACCTACATCAAAATCCATCTCTCATACGAGAGTACGAATGGAAGCAAGTTTAAGTGGAACCAGGATTGCAACACTTCCTGGTGTAACTGAAGATGTACTTTTACGCGGTATGCTTGCAGATTATGAAAAAATTGCTCTGAGAACACAAAAATTAGCTACTATCCTTTCCAAAGCAAAAAAAGCTCGAATAGAAACAGAAAATGGCACTAGTGTCTCTTTTAATCTTAGTAACAGGGGAGCACATGCAGATACGGGAGTAATCCAGAAACCAGGAAGTTTCAGCAATCTCCCTGCTGGAGAAGCGTATATTGCACCTATTGAAGGTGATTCCGATGGGACAATCGTATTTGATGGTTCATTCGGAGGCATCGGAACCCTACGAGAGCCAATAAAAATAGAGATAAAAGAAGGATATGTCTCAAGTCTGTCTGGTGGGAAGGAAGCGGAAGAGCTTAAGAAAATATTCAAGAAAGCAGGTAAGTCAGGAACAAATGTCGCCGAACTGGGAATGGGTACAAATGAAAAAGCAGAAATCTCTGGAAATATTTTAGAGGATGAAAAGGTTATGGGAACGCTACATGTAGCATTTGGTGATAACAGCACATTCGGCGGACTAATAGAATCTTCAATACATCTCGATGGTGTGATAAAATCACCAACTCTCTATATTGATGATATAAAGATTATGGAAAAAGGTAGATTGTTAAATATATAGTATGAAAAGAAAACTCTTCCTCTCTTTTTACTCCCTCGTCATTACTATATTCATTATATTAAGTACACTTGGTAAATTCCTTCATTCTCCCGGGAAAATAACAATTTCAGCTGGATTTGCTCTTCTCCTTCTCTTTCTATTTTTATCCTATAATCTTTTAAAATATGATTTTCGGATAAGTACATTTCTCTGGTTACCATTATTTCTTATTCTCTCAAATCTTTCTGTTCAGTTGACAGGTGGACTTTCTCAATCAATGTTTTCCCCTCTCTACCTCTTCCTTGTAATAATCGTTGCATTAAAATCAGAAAGGTCTGGGATAGTAATCACCCTTATACTCATTCTTATTCTTGAATCTATGTCTGCTTTATTAAATAATAGGATGAATTTACATTTTTCGATGATTATGGTAACACTAATTTCCCTCTCGTTCTTTCTATCCTATTTTATAAGAAACCTAAAGATGAGGAAAAAGGAAGTTGAAAAAAAACTAAACGATATAGAAAAAACTACGAGTGCTCTATCCACCCTTACGAGGACAAGCGACAGGAATGAATTGCTCAAAACATTCAAAAATAAAAAAGATGGTTTTGACCTAAAGGCAAAAGAGAAAATGGGAGAACTTATTGAACCCATACTAAGTGTGCTTTCCCATACAATTGATTCTCATTCATCAGTCGTTTTTCTAAAGGAAGAAAATACAAAGTCCTTTTTTTTCTTCTTAAAAAAATCACATAGTGCCTATATAAACACCGATGCGGTAATATCACAAAAAACTGGGATATATACCTGGGTAATAAAGGAGAAGAAACCACTTTTAGATAGTCAACTTTTCCTCAACTCGACCCTTCTGGAGTATTACTCGAGGGACGAATCTATACGTTCTATTATTATCATCCCTCTTCTGGAAGATGAAGAACTTATAGGACTTCTAATATGTGATAGTAAGGAAGAGAACAAATTTGACTCAGAAGATAAGGAGAAGCTTAAGGTTTTTGGAAATTTAATAGTCTCAACAATAACACTGTTCAAAAGCCTTAAGCAGGCTCAATGGGATGCAAGCCGATACTTCATTCTGCGTGAATTCGCGGAGAAATTAAGCCAGAGTCGTCTGGAGAAAGATAGTGTATTAGACATATTTACAAAGATAGCTCCACAGGGCTTTGACTTTGACCTTCTGGTACTCATTCTTTGTGAAGAAAAGGAAAAACCTATTATTTATAAAACCTTCCCTGAAGATGAATTTGCATATTTAAAAGATTTTGAGGTCTCTATTGGTAGTTCTCTTGCAGGATTGGCTATTAAAAATAATCAAATCCTGATAAAGCCAAAAAAAATCAAAACTCCTTTCTTCTCGAAAAGTGAAAAAGGGCTTGAACATTTTCAATCATTCTTTGGTGTTCCACTACATAAGGAAGAAAAAGTTTCAGGTGAGCTCGTTCTTATGAGTAAAAACCCATCTCACTTTTCTCAGGAAAAAAAGGAACCTGTAATATTTTTAGCAAATCTTATCACTGAAGCGCTCGACAAAGCAGAACTCTATCAAGAAACAAAAGCATTATCTATAAAAGATGGGCTCACGGGCGCATTCAATCATAGACATTTTCAAGAGAGTCTAACTAATGAATTGCAAAGAGCAAAAAGAATAGGAAGTCACTTTTCTCTGCTTATGCTTGACATAGACCATTTTAAGGGTTTTAATGATGATTTTGGTCATCAGATAGGAGACAGAGTTCTAAAGCACATATCAGATATAGTAATGAAGAATATAAGAGAGGTTGATATATTTGCCCGGTATGGTGGGGAAGAATTTATTATTATACTACCAGATACAAAAAAGGATGGAGCAATGGCGGTAGGAGAAAAAATTAGAATGCTTATTGAGAAAAAACCTTTATTAATCAGGGATAATCCGTATCCTGTAACAGTCAGTATTGGGTGTTCTGTTTTCCCTTCCGATGGAGAAGATAAAAATAGACTAATAAATAAAGTAGATAAAGCACTATACAAGGCAAAACAGGACGGGAGAAACTGCGTCAGATAAAATTCCCTCCCATTCTATTGATTCAATGTCTATTGACAAATGAGAAATAATGAAAAACTAACAAATTTGGATTTGAAGAAGGAGCGGTAACTATGTTAAAAGAAAAAGTAGAAAGAGCTATTAGGAAAATTAGGCCATACTTACAGAGTGATGGAGGTGATATTCAACTTGTTTCGGTATCAGAGGATGGTATTGTAAAGGTCAGGCTAACCGGTGCATGCAAGGGATGTCCAATGGCAGCAATGACATTAAAAAATAGTATCGAGGCAAATATCAAAAAGGACGTTCCTGAAGTAAAAAAGGTCTTTTCCGTATAACAAAAGCATCATAAAAGAGTAGATAGGAGACGACCGAAGAATTCATTAACATTTTCTCTAAAACTAATATCGGCAATATTATTAAATTCAGTTTGTGGATTCACCTCTATAATTTTTTTCCCTATCCTGCTTGCATAGAAAGGTATATCAGCTGCAGGATAGACAGTGCCAGATGTACCTATGATAATAATGGTACTGCATTTATTAACCTCGTCATAAGCCCGTTTTAGTATTTCCTCTCTCAGACTCTCTCCAAAAAGAACAACATCAGGTCTCGACAATCCACCACATTTACATCTTGGGAAAAACCTTAAAAGTGCCCTTCTTGATCTTCTTTCCTTTTTTAGAATGTTTATCTTTTCCCTTACAGACTCACTTTCTAATTGAAATATTCTTCTACATTTCAGACACCGGAACAGAAAGAGATTCCCATGAAGCTCGATAACATTGCTATTTCCTGCTTCCCTATGGAGATTATCTATATTTTGTGTAATTACACCATTGAATTTTCCTTCCTTTTCAAATCTTGCAAGAGCCCTATGCCCTTTATTAGGCGACGCGTTCAGAACAGTTTCGTAAATTTCGACTACAAAATCATTTACCCTGTAAGGCCTAACAAGATACGTGGAAAGGAGCCCAGGAATATTTGCATATAGTGCAGGGTCATACTTTTTCCACAAGCCATCATTCCCCCTGAAAGTAGGAATACCACTCTCTTCAGACATACCTGCTCCTGTTAATGCAACAATATTACCTTCTTCTATAATCCTTTTTATTCTGAGAAAATTATTCTGATGCATTGTCGTGTAGAAGGATAAAAATCGGGTTTGTTAATCAACCCACTTTATTGAGATTTCTAAAAAAATCAGAATTCGCAAATAATCAGTCAACCCCGTTACATTAGCCCGAAATGCTGTCATTGCGAGTATTCTCTCATAATTTCTGCCGAAGCAATCTCATTTTCGCATTTATATCTCTTGTTTTCACTTTTAACTTTCTATTGTCAGTATGAGATTGCCACGCTCACGGAGTTTACACTGAACAAAGTGAATGTGTTCGCTCGCAATGACGGGGTTTACTGAGTATTTACCTTTGATTTACGAATTAAAGTCTTGTTATCTTATCAGAATTTACACCCTTATAGACATTCCTTGTATCAAAAATTGACCATGCGTACTTTAATACGAGTTTATAATCCACGTCACTGTGACCTGTTGTTACAACAACACAATCATATTTCCTTATTACCTCAGGCTTAAGTGATATAGATTTTATTCTTTTTCCACTCTCTCGAAATTCAGGAATCAAAGGGTCATAATAATCTACTATTGCATTCTCATTCAATAAGAGTCTATAGACCTCACGGCTGGGTGATTCCCTTATATCATTAACATTTGCCTTGTATGCGATACCCAGCAGAAGTATCCTTGAACCATTCAACGATTTCTTATCTCTATTGAGAATCTGTGAGAGTTTGCTGAGTACAAATCTTGGCATATTACCGTTTATGTCTGTGGCAAGTTCAATAAATCTATTATAGAAGTTATACATCTTTGCTCTGTATGAAAGATAGAGGGGGTCGAGTGGAATACAGTGACCGCCGATACCTGGTCCAGGGTAGAATGGCATAAAACCAAATGGCTTTGTTGATGCAGCTTCTATAACATTCCATATGTTTATACCCATTCTTTCACACATAATGGTCATCTCATTCACAAGTCCTATGTTTACTGCCCTGAATGTATTTTCGAGAAGTTTTGCCATTTCAGCCTCTTCTACAGTCTCAACAATGTGTATGTTTTTGAGAAAAGTGGAGTAGAGTTCATATGCAAGTTTTCTGCATGTTTCAGTTATTGCACCAATCACCTTTGGAATATTTTTCGTTGTGAAACGTGGATTGCCTGGATCCACTCTCTCAGGTGAATAAGCAACAAAGAAATCCTTCCCTGCTTTATATCCCATTCTTTCAATCTCAGAAACAATAAATTCCCTTGTTGTTCCAGGATATGTTGTACTCTCAAGAACTATTAAAATCCCTGGGTGAAAAACCCTTTTGAGCTCTGTAATTGCTGAGACAATGAAAGATATATCAGGGTCTTTGGTCTTCTTCAACGGGGTAGGTACCGTTACACATACAACATCTGCTTTTCTCAACAGGTTATATGATGAAGAAACCTGAATACATCTCTCTCTCAAAACGAATTTTCTGATCTCATCATTGTTAACATCTGTTATATAAGATTTTCCCTTCTTTAACGACCTTATTTTCTCCTGAGAGACGTCAACACCCAATATGTGAAAACCCACCTTTGCTAACTCCATTGCCAATGGGAGTCCAACATAACCCAGTCCGATTATTCCAACCTTTGCTTTTCTTTTTTTTATCTTGCTAAGTAATTCCTGTGAGTAATCCCTTTTCTTTTTTCTCATTGTTATGACTGAATTTAAAGATTGGGAGGATGTTAGCGAAGTTCCAAATTGCAATTATTTGATGTTAAAACACACATTAAAATTTATTTCCTATTAAGTTTCATTAAAACGGTATTGTTGCAATTGCAAAATTACCGGTTTTCTCGGCATGTGAGAAATATGTGTAAGCGAGTCAAATCTCCCATACCACATAATCCCTATCGACTTGATTCATTCCAAAACTAACAATAAACAATACACGAAATATTTTAAATAACATTATGTCATAAATAAATATCTAATGGAACAATACACTTCCAAGTATTAGCTCTCATCATGAATGATGAAAATGTGTTTCTTTTGTCCGGGGTCGGTAAAAGTAATGGGTTTACCCTCTTCATTAATTCCAACAAGGGAATAATGGATGATAAAGGTTGTATCACCAGGTGAGCGGTATACGGAATAGAAAATTACTCCTGGTTCTCCTTTAAACTTTGCATTTACTCCATCGGGACTATCATCTTCAAACGCAACAGGATCAAAGTAGATATTGCCAACTATCTCATCATCTGTCATTGCCATAAGTGTATAGGGATTTGTGGGTAGCATTCCATTATCAACATATTTTTTAAATTCCCTGAATGCATGTGGATATTTTCCCTGGTTAAATGCTGCAAAATTTTCCACCGCTGCCCTTAATGTATACATATTCGTCTTTACATCTCCAATCTTATTTTCTTTTTGAATGTCCTTATAGTTAGGATAAAGTATCATGTACATAAGAAGCACAATGGCAAAGAAAATAATAACATTTAAAAACCTTACCAATCCCTTTTTATACACGTTTCCTCCTTCCTTACAATTCGTTTAAGCAAAAAGTTATTGCTACTATACATAAATTTTAAATAAATGTCAAGTAAAAATAAGTTAAGCCCAAAAAAAATTGTTAAATGTTCTGTTCTGTCGAATGTTCTCCTTCCTCTGGTCATCATTCACACTAAAAAGCAAAGTGTTCGCCATTCAGACATTGACAAGCATATTTCTTTTCAAGACAATGAACAAGTTCGGTTTAGCGGGTTCATTTTTGGATGAAAATTGACTTCTAATTTCGACTTTTCCCTCTTAATGATTTGGGTGTTCTTTTACCTGTTCTATTGCCCTAAGTATCTGAACAGTAACCTCTGCTTGTACCTGGTCACTCTCAATATCTACTGCAGTAAGGGCATGTCCTGTTAGACTTGAAGCATATTTTGGTCTCAGACGATTTAAACTGTATGTAATAACATCTAACCTGCATTTATTACACTTACAGAAGTCTTTATCCTTGTCTATCAGGTCATTGGCAATCCTTATTACAATTTCCTCGAGATAATTCTTTATCTCCATCTTTATCTCCTATATAACAATCGTTTCCTTTACCAACTTTCCTTCCCTGAATCTCTTGAATTCAAGCGATTCAGCTTCAGGGACAGAAATATAATATCCCCTTATGATTTTTTCAGAGATACATTTCCCTACCGCTGGTGCCTCCATCACTCCGTGACCACTAAAACCTACTGCAAGAAAGAGGTTTAAAATATCAGGGTGTTCTCCGATAATGGCATTCTCATCCAGTGTATTCACAGCATATAATCCTCCCCACCCATTTTTTATTCTGCAGTACTCCATACCTGGGATCCTAGCCTGCATATAAGTATTCATTTCATCAATATAGTAATTCTTTTCCATATCATAATCGTATCCCGGTTTCTGATCCTCTTTTGCTCTTCCGACAAGCAGGTCGTCTGCCTCTGGATGAAAATAAACACCGTTATCAATAATAACCATTGGAATTTTCTCAAAACCTTCAATTGGTGGCCTGTTTACCAGAAAGAGCATTCTTTTAATAGGGACAACAGGGATGTTTTGTTCCTCCGAAATTCCTGATCTTTCTAACAGGTCAGTTGAAAATGCTCCGGCTGCAACAATCACCTTTTCAGCAGCGATAAACTCATCACTTTCAAGAAAGACACCATCTACTTTTCCATCCTTAATTGATATTTTTTTTACCTCTTTATTCTTGTTAATCTCTACGATTTCACCAAAATTTTCAAGAGATTTTTCAAAATAGGCAATTGCACAGGCAGTTGGATTGAATATGCCACAATCAGTACCATACAGACCTCCAACAATCTCCTCAATGGTGAGCATGTCAATGATATCTTTATCAAGGTGTTCTAAACCTGCTTTTAGACCTGGAACCATTTTTTCAACCTCTTCCGGTGTAAGGAGTTCAGTTCTTACCCCACTTTCGTCCCAGAACTTTTTGAAATCAACAATTTTCTCCCATTCATTCTTATAGTACGTAAAGAGGTATCCTCTCTGCTCAAATCCTATCGAGATTCCTGTCTCTTCCTTAAAGTTTTTAAAACTTTCAATACTATAAGATGTCAGTTTCATATTAACTACTGTTGACCATATATTTCTGAAACCACCTGCAGACAGCGCAGTTGACTCATCAGACAGTGCACCCTTCTTTTCAAAAACAGATATTTTTCCCTTGAAACCATCCTTCAATAGGTTAAAAAGGATACTTCCTCCGATAATTCCTCCACCTATGATAACAATGTCATTTTCCGTTCTCATGCACTACTCCCTTCTATTTACAACTGTAAATTTTGATATAAAACAAGAGAAGGACGTCATTGCGAGTTTCTCTTCTCACTCGACTTATGCGAAGCAATCTCATATTTATGTTTTCTATAGTTTTTTTCATATTCTTTCATTCAATTTATGGATTATAGCAAATGTTTAGAAAAATTCAAGAAAAAAATTTAAAAAATTGCACACAGATTCTCACAGATGAAAAAGATAAATACAACTTAATATAAATATAATAAAATAATACGAAAATGATCTGTGTTAATCTGTTTAATCTGTGAATATCTATGTGCTAAATTTGTATAAAAAAATGTTGACTTTTTAAATTTATTGTATTATAAGTCCATATACAAGAGCCGGGGTGGCGGAACTGGCAGACGCGCATGGTTGAGGGCCATGTGGGGCAACCTGTAGGAGTTCAAGTCTCCTCCCCGGCACCACATCTCTTCCCATCGACTCGACACTGCCTTGAAAAGAATACCACTTGAGTGGCAATCTCATACTGACACAACACACTCTGTTTCAGGAATTGCATTCCCGAAAATCAAAGAAGATTATAAAAAGGGGAATATGAGATTGCTTCGGGAGTCAATATGGGAGAAAACTCGCAATGACGAAACCGCAGCAACAACAGGTGAGTCATCCTAGCTCACAAGAGATGCTTACGGGAATATTCCACGATGACGCATGGCAGCAGATACTCTTTTTAAGGCAATCATAAAAGAAGCGCATCTCATAGATTCCTTTTTATCCTGAGTTAGAGACCACACAGCATCGAAAGCCTTCACCATTATTTTCTCAAGATGGGAATTAATCTGTTCTAAATCCCAGAAGAACGACTGGATGCCCTGCACCCACTCAAAGTAAGAAACCACAACCCCTCCGCTGTTCGCTAATATGTCAGGAACTACAATAATCCCCTTCTCTTCCAGAATCTTATCTGCCTCTGCTGTTGTAGGCCCGTTTGCTCCTTCAACAATATATTTTGCTTTTACTGCAGGAGCATTCTCTTTGGTAATCTGGTTTTCTAATGCAGCAGGCACAAGCACATCTACGTCTAAAAGAAGCAGTTCTTCATTTGAAATAGGCTCGGTACCCTTCTTCTTATAACCTTTGAGGAAGTGATGCTCTGATATCTTGCAATGTTCGTTTATGCTTTCTAAGTCTAATCCTTCTGGATTGTAAAGTCCACCGGTTACATCGCTAACTGCAACTACTTTACATCCTTGATCAGCAAAAAGATATGCTGCTATAGAGCCAACATTTCCATACCCCTGGATTGCTACGGTAGTATCCGATGGATTGCGGTTCAACTTCTTGAGGAGTTGAATCGTTGAAATCATCACTCCCCTTCCTGTCGCCTCATTTCTCCCCAACGAGCCGCCTAAATCAAGGGGTTTTCCAGTAACAACATCAAGAACAGCATGCCCCTGAAACATACTGACGGTATCCATTATCCATCCCATTGTTTCTGCGCTGGTATTAACATCAGGAGCAGGAATATCCCTTCGTCCGCCAATAATTGGCATAATCATAACCGTATAACGCCTGGTCAGACGTATAACCTCCTCTCTTGACATTTTCAGGGGATCACACCTGACCCCACCTTTAGCACCACCATAGGGGATATCTACGACAGCACATTTCAATGTCATCAACATTGCAAGGGCTTTAATTTCATCCAACGTTACATCCTGATGGTATCGTATTCCTCCCTTGCACGGTCCTCTCAAAGATGAATGTTGTACTCTATACCCTGTAAAGACCTCTACGTGACCGTCATCCATCCTTACCGGAACAGCAACAGTCAGTTCTCTCTCTGGTTGTCTGAGGATTACATGAATATTCGGATCGAGCTTAACCTTTTCAGCAACATTATCAAGCGTACATAATGATATTTCAAATAGATTCTTTTCCATGGTTACCTCCTTTATCTATTATATAATCATTAAATCAACGCATAAAAATTTAACAAAATAAAAATTAACTGTCAAGGGAAATTTTTGAACACAAAGAAAAAAGGGCAGGTGCAAGACCTGCCCCTACAGCTTAGTTATAGTTTACTGATTTAGTCGTTGAGTATCTTTTCTGCTTCTTCCTTGTCAACATCCATAATGTATTTTAATCCTGAAATATCAGCGGCTTCATGAGTGAGTGCAGCAAGATCATCCCTTACCATAAGATCGAGATTGAACTTCCTTGCTCCTGTCATAAGCTGCCTTAGCCCCTGTGCAAGCCTATGGGCATATGTATAAACCCCTAATGCGCCGGTTGGAATATTATCAAAATCTTTACCAAATTGCTTTTTCAAATCAGATGCCGTTATGAATATATCCTCTTTATTTGTACCAAATCGCTCGATATAGACAGGAACCTGTCCTTCATTAATCCTCTTCCCAATGGTCTTACCAACCATTGCAGCTGCAAGGAAGGAACGAGCCATTCCCACAAGTTTGACATATGGCGCACCCATTGAGAGTGCTTTGAATATCTGGTCTTCAAGGATACAACCTCCAGCAAACACCAAATCGGGAAGATGTTCACCTTTCTTTATGAGTTTTTCTGCATACTGACGGGTCAATGACCAGAGTTCAATCGTTGGCACTCCCCATTCATTCATCATTCTCCAGGGGCTCATTCCTGTTCCACCACCAGCTCCATCCACAGTTAACATATCGACCCTTGCCTTTGAAGACCACTTCATAGCCTGGGCAAGAGCCTGAGGTCGATACGCGCCTGTTTTTAGAGTCACGCGTTTCGCCCCAGCTTTCCTGAGTTCTTCAACCCTTTTAATGAATGCTTCCTCATCAGCCATTCCGATACGGGAGTGACGCTCGAATTCCTTGAAAGCACCACGCTTGAATGCCTCGATAACGCTTGGGTCGGTAGGATTAGGAAGAACTACATAGCCTCTCTTGTAAAGTAGTTGTGCTTTTTCAAGGTCTTTGAACTTAACTTCACCACCTATATTCTTCGCTCCCTGTCCCCACTTGAGCTCGACTGTCTCAACACCAAGCTTCTCAATTGCGAATTCCTGTACTCCAAGACGGGTATCCTCAACATTTGCCTGAACGATTATGTCGCCGTAACCATCCTGCTGCCACTTCTTGTAGAGTTTAATGCGCCACTGGAGATCAGGAGCCTTCATTATTTTTCCATTCTTAATTTCTGATTCTGGATCCATTGCTACAACATTCTCACCTATTGTTAAAGGAAAACCCGCGAGTGCAGCACCTACAGCAAGACCTTCCCAGTTTATCTTAGCGATTTTTGTGGAACCTAAACCGGGGATAACAAATGGTAACTTCACCTTGAAGGGTGCATTGGGACAGAGTGTTCTTTCAAGATTCACATTTGGGAAAATCGCTTTGTCCGAATCCGCTTCAATACCCTGAGCACCAACAACACCACCAAGAATTGTAAAATGGGAGAGGTCAACGGGATAATCCTTCTCAGACGCAGTCGTTATAATCCCGAATGGTTGAGGATATATGACCTCATGACCCCTATAAGCAGATTTACCAATTTCGCACATCCCAATGCAGCCATCTACACAGGTAACACACATTCCACTGATGGGAACAATTGAACCCTCTGTTCTATTTTTTGTTAAAGTAGCTGCTGTTGCGTTAAGTTTTGAAAATGACATATATCCTCCTTTTTTGAACGGCTTACAGCCTACAGCTGACAGCTTACAGTTTAAAAAATTATCCTTGTTTTAACTTCTTATATAATGCACTAAGCATCTTTTTTATTTCTTCATAGCTGCTCTCTAAATATACATATTTCTTATTTGAGAGATAACCCAGGTCCTTTGCCAAAAGTAATTGATACCTTAGCTCTTCACATGAGCCTAACGCAATATTGACAAACTGACAGAACTCTTTTGCTGAGCTACGAGTTGCCCCTTCTGCTAAGTTCATAGGTATAGAGTATGCCGAACGGCGCATCTGGGATGTTAGACCAAAAGTTTCTTCCTTTGGAAATTTTGTAGATACCCTATATATCTCTAATGTTAATTTATGAGCCATTGTAAAAACCTTATATTTTTTGATATCCCTCATTTCTTTCTCCTTTCTGTTCGCTGTTTGCTGTCAGCTGTCTGCTGTTAGCTGTTAGCTGTACGCTGTCTGCTGTTAGCTGTTAGCTCTTATCTTCCGGTTTCTCCCTGATACAGGTTCCACAATCTCTCGTTAATCCCAAATAACACTTATAATCATCATAGTAATCAATACAGGTAGGCTGCAAAGAATTATAGCATCTTCCGCATACTACTGATTCTGCATCTGGTCCCTCACATCTCATCGTACATACAGGGCATATGTACATACAGGCTCCACAGGTTCGGCAAACATCGGATTTCATATCAAACGGTGTAGTAATCTTTAACTTTCCTCCCCTATCAACAAAGCCTATTGCCTTCGCACCCATTTGTTCTTCACATATCCTGACACATAGTCCACAGTAAACACAGTCCTCCCAGTCGGGTTTGAACCGCGTACTCTCAACACCCATCTTCGCTGCAAGGTCTTGAATGGTCTTTGATGAAGGACAGCTTGCAAGGAGAAGTTCAATAAGCACCTTTCTTGCTTTTATTACTCGCTTTGAAGCAGTCCTTATATTAAGACCTTCCTGAACCGGGTAAGTACAGGAGGTAACAAGTTTTGCATTCTCACCCTCACCAATCTCAACAACACAAAGTCTGCAACCACCCCAGGGACTCAGCCCTTCATTATAACAAAAAGTAGGGATTTCTAAGCCCAGAAATTTTGCTACTTCAAGGATTGTCCAGCCTTCTTCTGCTTCGAAATCTATTCCATCAATCCTTACATTAGGCATCTATACCTCCTGTCCAACTGCCACTTCCTTCAATGATTCCAAGAACTTCTGTCCATCTTTAGTTTCAAGATCACATCTCAAGCAACGCCGTGCTTCCTTTATTGCTATTTCTTCACTGAATCCTTGTTCAACTTCTTTGAAATTATTTTTTCTATCATCAACAGAAAGATAAGCCATCTGCGCACGATTAGCTTCCAAAACCTCTTCTTCCGAAAGCTCAACTGGTTCAATGTACATTGAGGGCTTTGTTATCTTATATTCCCGTTTTATCTCTCTCCCATTTATGAACATATCAATAGACTCAGCAGTAATCTTTCCGGTCGCAACAGCATCGACAACAGTATTTGGACCTGTTACCACATCCCCACCGGCAAACACACCTTCCCTATGTGTAGCAAATGTCTCAGGGTCTACTACAATGGTTTGCCATTTGGAAATTTCAAGACCTGTTTCTTTCTTTACATATGATGAATCAGGTTGTTCGCTAATCGCAACAACAAGGGTATCGAGTTCCACCTTGAACTCTGAACCCTCTATTGGTATCGGTCTTCTTCTACCTGATTTGTCTACATCCACCAATTTCATCTTTATGAATTCACAGGCCTTTAAGTTCCCACCATCAGAGATTATATTCTTTGGTACAGTTAAAAACTCAATTTTTATTCCTTCTTCAAGAGCAGCCTCCACTTCCTCTTTAAATGCGGGCATCTCAGCAACTGTTCTTCTGTAAAAAATGGTTACACTTTCAGGTTTGCCTGTTCGCAAAACTGCACGTGCTGCATCCACTGCTGAATTTCCTCCACCAACTACCCCCACTCTCTTACCAATTTCTATTTCCTTTCCAAGATTAATAGAACTAAGAACCTTCATACTTGGTAGTACACCTTTAGAATCCTCACCCGGGATATTCAATTTCAGCGATTTATGTGCACCCGTTGCAATAAACACCGCTTTGTAACCTTCTTCAAATAGGCTATCCAGACTAAAATCTTTACCGAGCTCACTATTCGTTTTTATCTCAATCCCTGCGCTTTTTATATATTCTATATCGGCATCCAATATATTTTTTGGAAGCCTGTATTCAGGTATTGCTACTGTGAGCATCCCACCTACAACAGGGAGTTTTTCAAATACAGTAACCTTGTATCCTTTTTGAGCAAGGTAGTATCCACACGTGAGTCCAGCTGGACCAGAACCTACTATGGCAACTTTATCTTTTCCATTCTTTTTTCCAGATTCGGCTTTTAACATTAGACCTTTCTTTAATCCATAATCTGTCACAAATCTTTTAAGGTTTCTTATAGCAATTGGTTCCCCACCCTCACTTGCTCGACACTTTGCTTCACAAGGGTGATTGCAGACACGGGAGAGTACTGATGCAAACGGATTATCTTTCTTGATAATCTCAAGAGCCTTTTTATATTTCTTTTTTGCGATTAATGCAATATAGACCTGAGCTTCTGTATCAATGGGACACGTGTGCTGGCATGGAGAAGAGATTATTTCGTTACACACTGCTGCTGTACACTTCTTCTTTTTGATATGATCTATATACTCATCTTTGAAATAACGGAGTGTCGCTAATACAGGATTTGGAGCAGTCTGTCCAAGACCACATAAAGATACATCCTTTACAACATAAGCAAGTTCTTCAAGGGTTTCAAGGTCCTCTTCCTTTCCCTTTCCTTCTGTTATATCTGTGACAATTTCAAGCATTTTCTGAATCCCTTTACGGCAGGAAAAACACTTCCCACATGACTCATCCTGAAGAAAATTCAAAAAATACTTTGCAACGTCTACCATACAGGTCTGCTCATCCATTACAATCATTCCACCCGAACCCATTATTGAACCTGCTTTTGTAAGGGATTCATAATCCACAGGTAAATCTAAAAGCTCCTTAGGAATACAACCACCAGATGGACCACCTGTCTGAACAGCCTTGAAACCCTTTCCGTCAAGCATGCCACCACCAATATCAAATATAACTTCCCTTAATGTCATCCCCATGGGAACTTCAACAAGTCCTGTATTTTTTACCTTCCCGACAAGGGAAAAAATTTTAGTTCCTTTACTTGTCTCAGTTCCTATCTCTTTGAACCAGTTAGCACCTTTTTCTATTATTTTAGGTACATTTGCCCAGGTTTCAACATTATTTATATTTGTTGGTTTTCCAAATAGACCTTTTCTAACGGGAAATGGGGGTCTTTGTCTTGGGATTCCCCTTTCACCTTCTATAGAGTACATCAAAGCAGTCTCTTCACCACAGACAAAAGCACCTGCACCTCTTACAATCTTTATATTGAAATCAAACCCCGAACCAAGAATATCATTACCTAAAAGCCTCAACTTCCAAGCTTGTTCAATTGCCTTTAAGATGTGCTTAATAGCAAGAGGGTATTCATTTCTCACATATATCCAACCTTCTTTCGCCCCTATCGCATAGGCGCCTATTACCAAACCCTCAATCACTGAATGGGGATTACCTTCAAGTAGACTTCGGTCCATATATGCACCGGGGTCACCCTCATCGGCATTACAAATAACATACTTGACATCACCTTTCGCTTTTCTACAAAAATCCCATTTAAATCCTGTCGGGAACC
>SOIS01000191.1 GCA_004375965.1 Candidatus Cloacimonadota bacterium
AAAAGGACAGGAGCAACCTTAAGGCTGAAGGCTGCTCCTGTTATTTTTTGGGATTGGGATTGCCCAGAACCCACGAGACCGTGTGGTTTCTGTCCCCAATACCAGAATTCGGGCTAGCGTCTCAAAATGCTATCGATTGTAAACGTAAGAAGTCGGCGTGCTCATGAAATAAGAAGTAGAGGTGAAATATGAGATACATTCCAACTACTGAGGAGCAGAAAAAAGGAATGCTGGAAGGGATTGGTGTTTCCTCTTTTGAGGATTTAATTGGAGGTATTCCCGCTAGTGTTCGGTTTAAAGGAAAATTGAATGTCCCGGAGGCAATTTCTGAAAGTGAGCTTGAAGAAAAAATTTGCAGAATTAGCAAGAGGAACGCTGACTTTTTCCTAATGAAACCCCTTATCGGAGCAGGTGCTTACAGGCACTATGTTCCTGAGGCAGAGAAATCTCTGTTGCAAAGGGAAGAGTTCTGGACCTCTTATACACCCTATCAACCTGAACTTAGTCAAGGCACCCTGCAATCAATGTTTGAGTTTCAGACATATATTGCCAGGCTTACCAATATGGATGTAGTAATACCCTCTATCTATGATGGTGCTTCGGCAACTGCTGAAGCGGCATTAATGTCCTTAAGGCTAACACATAGAAACAAAATTATTGTTTCGTCATTACTTCATCCTCACTATAGAGAAACCGTTAAAACATATGTAGCGCCACATGGTACAAAGATTGTTGAATTGCCGTATAAAAATGCTTTGCTCAATATTGAAAAGCTAAAGGAATTAATTAGTGATGACGTTGCTTCTGTTATTGTCCAGAATCCTAATTTCTTTGGCGGAATAGAGAACCTGGCTAAAATCTCTGAAGTTGTTCACTCCCAAAATGCCTTATTGATAAATACGATTGCTGAAAGTATGTCACTGGGAGTTTTAAGAGCACCTGGGGAAATGAGGGTTGATATCGTAGCTGGAGAGGCTCAATCATTTGGCATGGAGTTAAATTATGGTGGTCCTTATAATGGTTACCTGGCCTCCAGAAAACAATTCCTCAGGCAGCTTCCGGGAAGAATTGCAGGTGAGACAGTAGATGTGGATGGTAAGCGTGCTTTTGTGATGACACAGCGTGCCAGAGAGCAAGATATAAGAGGAGAGAAAGCAACCTCTAATATTTGTAGTAATCATGGCTTAAACATTCTGGCCTCCAATATTTACCTTTCTCTTATGGGAACAGAAGGGCTTTATAAAATTTCCCTGCTTAATACAAAGGCTGCTCATTACCTAGAAAATTTGTTATTAAAGTCCAGGAGGTTTGAAAGAGTTTTTGAATATCCCTTCTATAATGAGTTTTTGCTGAAGAGTAAAGACAGTGTGCCTACTGTAAACGGGAAACTGTTGCAGAACAATTTCATTCCTCCCTTCGAAATAAGCAAATTCTATAAAGAGGAAGATTTCAAGGATGTTTTGCTTTTTGCCATAACAGAACTATTGAGTAGAGAGGATTTAAACAAGGTGGCTGAGATTCTTTCAGAATAGGGGGGAATAAATATGAAATTAATATTTGAAAAAAGTGTAAAGGGTAGAGATGGTTATTCTTTACCCGTAGATTTACTTGATGAGGTAGACATCAAGGATTGTATACCTGATTATGCTACTATTGCTACTAGAAAGGCCCTTAGCGAAGTTTCCGAAGTGGATGTTGTTCGACATTTCACGAAACTTTCCAAGTTTAATCATGGCATTGATGATGGCTTATATCCACTAGGGTCGTGTACAATGAAATATAACCCGAAAGTTAATGAGAAACTCTCATCGTTCGATAACTTTGTTTATGCCCATCCATTAGCTCCTGAAGAGACTGTTCAAGGTTGTTTGGAGATTATGCATGACTTGAATGAGCTGTTTTGTGAAATAACAGGCGTGGATCAATATACTAT
>SOIS01000186.1 GCA_004375965.1 Candidatus Cloacimonadota bacterium
TTAAAGAGTTTGATGAAATTGAAAAGGATATTCAAACATTTTGGAATAAGATGAAGCCTACAAATTTAACTGGAACAGAAGTCAAATTTTTGGACTACGAGCCATGGCGGTATTATCGTCAATTCAAGCTTTCAATAAAACAAAATGACAAAGATGTCCCACTTGAGACATTAGGAGAAGGCGTTCAACGTCTTGCAATTATAGCTCTATATCGTACTTATCTTAAGAAACATGGAAGAAGTGAAAGAGCAATTTTGCTTATAGAGGAACCAGAAAGCTATTTACATCCTCAAGCCAGAAAAACTTTGTTTCGAGTTTTAAGACAAGCGATCAAAGAGACAGTAGATGTAGAGGGACAAATTATTTATACAACTCACTCTGAAAATTTCATTAATTGCGGTAATTTTGATGATATGGTGATCTTTGTCCGGAAATATGATGGTGTGGAGGTTCGGCATATAAATGAAGAGGCGTTAAAAAGACATACGATAGCTCTTGGTCAACCCGAATCAGAAATTTGTGATCAACATATTCATTATAGGCTTATAGAGACAATTTCACAGGGATTGAAGGAGGCACTCTTCACTCATAAAGCTGTTATTGTAGAAGGTCCCTCAGAGGTTGAATTATTTAAATTTTTTAGTGATGCAGAAAATGAACAGATAGGAATTGTATCAGCTGGTGGGAAAAATAATATTCCTGCTATTTATTCCTTTCTCACTGCTTTTGGTGTTCCCTGTTTAATTGTTATAGATAGAGACGATCCAGACAATGACCAAGAAAAGAATAAAAATGTCAATACTAAAATATTCAAAGCCCTAACCCAAAATAATGCTCTTACCCCTGATAACACAAAAATGGATATTTATTTAAATGAGATAGAGAAAGTAGGAGATGGCGAGATTTTTTCAAAGGAACGATTATTAGTTTTTGGTAGAAACTTAGAAACAGTCTTAAGTAAAAGAGTTTCTGCTTGGTCGGATCTTTTGAAATCACTTCGTGAAACTTTCAATTTGCCAGCCTCCCAAGCTAAACCGGGACCACGGGATATTCAGGCTTTGGGACTTGCTTACGCCGGTGAATATGAAAGCACTACTCGAGTAAAAAAGAAAGTGGGGGATTCAAAACAGGAGTTAGGTAAATTAAGAGAGAGACTCAATAAATTCATAAGACAAGAAGAGATACATAATCCAAAATTATTGAGGTCTCAAAATGGTTAAAACATTTAATAAAGATTTTAGGGATACAAAGATAGGAAGGATACCAAAGGAATGGGAGGTTGTTAAGTTGGGAGATGAAGAAGTCGCAGGTTTGATTATGGGGCAATCTCCTCCTTCTTCAACATATAATAACACAGGAATAGGTTTACCATTTTTCCAGGGCAATGCCGAATTTGGAGAAATGTATCCCACACCTGTGCTCTCATGTTCCCACCCTATAAAAATCACTGAGGAAAACGATATATTACTTTCGGTAAGGGCACCAGTTGGAGATGTAAATATCGCTCCATTTAAAAGTTGTATTGGTAGAGGGTTAGCAGCAATTAGGCCGAAGGGGGATAAGTTCGATTATCTCTTCTTATTCTATTACCTTAAACTTGAGAGCAGATTATTTGAATCACTGTCTATGGGTTCAACATTTAAGGCTATTAGAAAAATAGAAATTGAAAAGTTCCGAGTCCTTCTCCCTCCTCTCCCTGAGCAGAAAAAAATTGCTGAAATCCTCTCAACCGTTGATGAAGCCATTGAGAAAGTGGATGAGGCTATAGCAAAAACCGAACGGCTCAAAAAGGGCTTGATGCGAGGACTTCTGACTAAGGGCATGGGACATAAGGATTTTAAAGATACAGAAATAGGAAGGATACCGAAAGAATGGAAGGTTGTGAGATTAAAAGAGGTTGCGGATATTAATAAGGAATCACAAGACCCTCATAGAGAATTTCCTGAAAAAAAGTTCTTATATATAGACATCGATTCTATAGAAAATGAAACAGGAGCTATTAGAGGGGCTAAAACAATTATAGGCAGAGAGGCTCCTTTAAGAGCTAGAAGACTGATTCATTATAGCGATGTAATCATGTCTACGGTTAGGCCTTACTTGAAAGCATTTGCTATTGTACCAAGAGAGTATGATGCTCAAATATGTTCAACAGGATTCGCTGTATTGAGCTGTAAAGAAAGGATTTTACCATCTTATTTGTTATATATGCTATTTTCAAATTCCGTCATAGCTCAATGTAAGAGAATAATGGTAGGAGCACAATATCCAGCTTTAAACAAATCTCAAGTGGAAGAGATTAAAGTCCCTCTCCCTCATCTCCCCGAACAGAAGAAGATTGCGGAGATCTTAAGCACAGTGGATAAGAGGCTGGAGCTATTAAGAAGGCAAAAGGGAAAGTTGGGAAGAATAAAGAAGGGATTGATGAATGACCTTTTAACAGGGAAAAAGAGAGTAGGATTGGAGACATAAATGGCCTTTGATGAAAAACATCTGGTAGAAGGCTATATTATCAAACGACTCGAACAAAAAGGATGGAAATTTTTCCCTGCTGATACTCTTGAGAGGGACAGCTATGAAGAACCTTTGCTCGTTCCAGCTCTTGTAAGGGCCCTAGGGAGAATAAACAAGGAATCCGGCATTGGAGATGAAGAGATAAACAAGGCTCTGAATGAGCTTAAACTTACCGGCACAGGTATAGAGGGAGCCAAGCGTATCCTTAACTTCTATAAATTTGGCATTCCGGTAAAATTCGAGAAAGAAAAGGTCGTAAAATATATCCACCTTTTTGATTTTGAGAATCTGGAAAATAATGAATTCGTGGTCTCAAGGCAAGTTTACCACTTTGGCAAGGAAACTATAAGAACGGATATCATGCTCTATATCAATGGTATTCCTCTGGTGAACATTGAGTGTAAAAATCCTTTAAGTATATCCGAAAACTGGTACACAGCCTACAGGCAGATTAAGGACTACGAAGGAATTGTTCCTGAGCTCTATAAACATGTTCAAATAGGAGTCGCTGCTGAAAGCATTGCCCGATATTTCCCCATCGTTCCCTGGCAGAATGAGGCCACAACACATGAATGGCGTAATGAAGGGAAGGACTCAATTGATTCAACAGTAGGAATGCTCTCAAAGGATGTTCTGCTCGATATTATCCAAAATTTCCTTTTTTTCAGGATTGAGTTTGGCAATGCTACCAAGGTCATAACCAGATATATGCAATATAGAGCTGCCAATAAAATAGTAAACAGAGTTATTAAGAATCTGAAGAGAGAAGAGGAGAAAAATAAAGGTCTGATATGGCACTGGCAGGGCAGCGGTAAAACTCTCACTATGATCTTTGCAGCCAATAAGCTTTACTATACAACAGAACTTAAAAACCCCACGATATTCTTTATTGTTGATAGAATTCAGCTTGAAGGCCAACTTTATAAGGAATTTAATTCTCTGGATATCGTAAAACCTGAGATCATAGGTTCAACAGATGAACTTAAGAAAATCCTACACTTTGATGATTATCGGGGAAAGAGGGGAGTATTCATAACGCTTATTCACAAATTTAGACCAGAGGAGCTTAAAGAACTCTATAATGAACTTGAGGATGTCTCAAGGCTCAAAGAAACAATCATGAACAGGAAGAATGTGGTAGCCTGCGTCGATGAAGGTCACCGAACTCAATATGGTCTCCTCGCTGGCCAGATGAAGAGTATTCTTAAGAATGCCTTTTTCTTTGCACTTACTGGAACCCCTATATCGAAAAAGGGAAGGGATACATATCGCCAGTTCAGCTATCCACCGGACGAAATTTATCTTGACAGGTATTTCATAACCGACTCCATAAGAGACGGCTTCACGGTAAAAATCGTTTATCAGCCAAGGCTTGAAGAAAAGGTCCATTTGAAGAAAGATATGCTTGAGGCATTTTTAGAGTCAGAGTTTGAAGAACTACCTGAAGATATAAAAGAGGAAGTAGAAGATAAAGTTAAAAAGAAGCTGAATGCCATAAAGGTAGTGCTTGAAAACCCAAAGCGAATTAGGGTAATAGCTGAAGATATAGCAAGACATTTTAAAGAGAATATAGATGGTAAATTCAAGGCCATGGTGGTGACGGGTAGCAGAAAGGCTTGTGATATTTACAAAAAAGAGCTTGATAAATACCTACCACCAGAACACTCTGAGATTGTGATGACATATGGGAGAGATGATGAACCTGCCTTAGTATTAAGAGTAGCAGAGACACGGGCAAGGTATGGTACCAGGGATATAGATGACATAAGAAAAGACGTGGTCGAGAAATTCAAGGAAGAGGAACACCCAAAAATACTGATTGTTACTGATATGCTTCTTACCGGATTTGATGCTCCTAAGCTTCAGGTCATGTATCTTGATAAACTCCTTCAAGAGCATCGACTTCTACAAGCAGTGGCAAGGACAAATAGACCATATAAGGATTTGAAGGAAGCCGGAGTCGTGATTGATTATGTGGGAGTGCTCAGGGAATTTAAGAAAGCCCTTGAGATGTATAACGAAGCAGACATTAAATGGGCACTGGCAAACTTCGATAGCCTAAGAGAAGAGCTTGCTATTCTTGTTAAGGAGATTCTCGAAATACTTAAAGAAGTACCCAGGGATTATGAAAGGGAAACACTGTTAAAAGCTATAGAGGTTCTTACCACTGAAGAGGGAAAAGAAAAGAGATTCATAGAAAAATACAAAAATCTTAGAAAAATATTTGAACTCCTTGGTCCGGATGAGATTAAACTTGAATATCTGGAGGACTATAAGTGGATTTCGGCTATTTATGCATATTATATGAAGATAGTAGTGCAAAAATCGCCATTTGAAGGATATGCAGAGAAGTACTATGAAAAAACCCTAAGATTCATACATAAATCTACAGAGATAGAAAAGCTGGAGCTAGACTTGCCAAAAGTCACTTTCGATGAAGAGTACCTTAAGGCACTTGAAGAGAAAGTTAAGAGCAAAAAAGAAAAAGCTGCTAACATTCTCTTCGCTTTGAATAGGCTCGTTCTTGTTGAAAGACACAGAAACCCTGTTTATGAATCTCTGGTGGAAAAGGTCGAAAGGCTGCTTAAGCAATGGAAAGAGAAAACGAAGGATTATGAGAGAATATATAAAGAAGGTGTAAGAACAATCAATGAAATAAAATCTCTTTCTGACAGACAAAAATCGTTAGGCTTTTCTAATCTTGAATATTCACTATTACTTGTCCTTGAAGAAAGATTTGGCAAAAAGGAAGAGTTGCTAAATGAAATAAGAGATATTTCAGATAGACTTAAAAATTACATGTTTCCCGGCTGGTTTAATCAGGCAACTTCAGAAAAAAATGTAGAGAGGCAAGTGAGAAGATTCGTTAGGAGGCTTAAGGGAAGATATAGCATTACTTTAAAGGAAATGGATGATTTATACAAAAAACTTATCGAGAGAGTAAAGAACTATGGAATTTTCTAATATACCATATAGAGTTTCTCACAGGGCTGTGAAATATCCAAGGTTAGAATTTAAGACAGGAGAACTTCTTATTGTTCTTCCTTTCGGCCATAAACCCGATGTTCTTTTAAATAAGCATAGAAGTTGGATTCTCAAAAAGCTTGATTTTATAGAAGGATGTCTGGAAAGGGCAAAAGACAAAGAATTAATTGATCGAACAGAGGAACGGTTCAAGGAACTTGTCTATTCCCTTGTAACAAAGACCTCTAAAGACTTAGGGGTTGAACTGAATCATATCTATTTCAGAAAGATGAGAACAAAGTGGGCAAGCCTTAGCTCTGTGAAAAATCTGACGGTTAACAGGTTGATGAAATATTTACCGGAGTATTTGATAAGGTATGTAGTTTTTCATGAAATAGCTCATCTCATAGAAAAGAGGCACAATGACAAGTTCTGGCAAATAATATCACGTAAATATGAAGGCTATCGGAAAATGGAAAGAGAAATGTTCGCATATTGGTTTCTGGTTTCTAAAGAATACTCACAGATATAACTATGGTGACGGTGAACTATGATAAAGGAGGGGAAGGAAAACAAGACCTGACCCCCGGATATAGGCAATGGTTACCGTAGAAGAATATAAACAAAGACTGGCTGAACACTAAAGAAATAAAAGAGAGGTTGTTTGCGGCATGAATGAGAGGAAACTAAGAAAGCTATTAGTCTCAGGGGAAACCGAAACTTTAGAGTTTAAACAAAGCCCAAATAAATCCTTTTATGAGACAACTTCTGCCTTTTCTAATGCCAGAGGTGGAATAATTCT
>SOIS01000162.1 GCA_004375965.1 Candidatus Cloacimonadota bacterium
GAATCTGTAAGGGATTTGCAATCAATGAACAAAAATGCCGCTTCTTTAGATATCTCTTAAACCCCCAACTTTTATGCTTTTCTATAAAACACGATAATGTTTAAAAACCCCCAAATAATGAAAGAAATATGTCAAGAAAAGAAGATATCAAGAAAGTAATCAAGAGACTTGATAAAAATCTTCTTGAGTTTATAGATAGAGCTAAATATCTCAAAGGAAGATTAAAAGAAGGAGAAAGTTTTTTAGACGGAATAGATGAACCTAAACTTGGTAATTATATTCCAGATACTGCAAGGGTTATTTATTTAGAAATTCACAGGACAAAAGGAAGATCCGAAAGAGTAGCGACCATTAATTGTTTAGGAAACATAACATATAGTGTTGATATTTTCAAGGACTATAGGCCTTTGCCAGAATCTTAAAGAGAACCATAACCAAACCCCTAACTTTTATGCTTTTCTATCCTTTCAAATCCCCAACCATATCAAGTTTTTCCCAGGTAAAATCAGGATCATTTCTTCCAAAATGGCCGTATATACAGGTCTTTGAATATATCGGTCTTTTTAGGTCCAGATATTTTATTATTTCTGCAGGTTTTAAAGGAAACTTTTCCCTTACAAGCCTTTCTATTTCTTCTTCAGGAATCTTGTTTGTTCCGAAACAATTTATCAAAACAGAAACAGGCTCTGCAATTCCTATTGCATACGACATCTGAATCTCACATTTATTTGCCAGCCCAGAAGCAACAATGTTTTTTGCAATATATCTTGCTATGTAAGCAGCACTTCTGTCGACTTTGCTGGGATCTTTTCCTGAGAAAGCACCACCACCATGGCTACCGTGGCCCCCGTAAGTATCTGCAATTATTTTTCTTCCAGTAACTCCAGAGTCTCCGACAGGCCCCCCTATAATAAATTTTCCTACAGGATTTATATAGTATTTCGTATTTTTATTAATCCATCTCCCGCATACTGGCTGAATCACCTTATTTATGATATCTCTCTTCAAGATATCGTTGTCAATTCCTTTGTCGTGTTGTGTAGAAAAAACAATGCTATCTATACAAAGAGGTTTTCCATTTTTATATTCTACACTTACCTGTGTTTTTCCGTCAGGTCTTAGATAAGGAATCTCTCCAGATTTTCTTACTTCAGCCCTTTTCTTCATGAGTTTATGGGCAAGAATAATAGGAAGAGGCATAAATTCAGGGGTTTCATTGGTAGCGTACCCAAACATTAACCCCTGGTCACCCGCACCCTGTTCTTTTCCTTCTTTTTCATCTACTCCCTGGGCGATTTCAGGAGATTGTTCAGAAACCTTTATTTCTATTTCACAATTCTTTCCGTTAAAACCATATTCGTCCTTATCATACCCTATCTCTATGATTTTTTTTCTTGCAATAGATTCTATGTCCACCTGCCCTTTGCTTGTAATCTCTCCGAAGATGAGCAGGAAGTTATCCTTGACAGCACACTCTACTGCAACCCTGGAATCCTTATCTTGTTCTAAAAAAGCATCGAGAATAGCATCAGAAATTTGATCACAGACTTTATCAGGATGACCCTCACTAATAGACTCTGAGGTAAAGATGTAATTTTTTCTCATCTTCCATAAAAAAGACCTCTTTTTATATATTTTATGAAATTTAAAAACCAAAACACTTATAACAACTTTTAAAAAATACATTCTCCTTCAATAATCGAGGTGAAAAAATGGACGGAATTGTTCTTGCAGGATTGCTTGGTGGGATTGGTGGCTTGACTCGTGGTGTTGTTGGCTTGCTGAAGGCGCTGTCTCTGCGTCGAAGAATTTTATGGGCATATTATGCGATTACTGTCGCGATCGCAGTCATTATCGGAATCTTTGTAGGAATCATATTTGACTTTGACCCGCGTTTGAGTC
>SOIS01000130.1 GCA_004375965.1 Candidatus Cloacimonadota bacterium
CATTGCAGGGGGCTATGACAAAGGATTTGGAGTTTTATGTGTTCGATGTTAGTCCCAGAATACCTGGTTGCCCTTGTGTAGAGCCTACATCTCCCTATATGAAATATAAATATGGGAAAGAAGTTGGTCCAGGGAGAAGAGTTTCAATGGAAATTAGGCAAGCTGTTGAGAAAGAAAAGCTTGAGATGATAGTTACGTGATTACTAAAGGTGAAATAGATGACGTTCTAGGGAGTTATGAAAAGGGAAAAGTGACAATAGGCACTCTTGGATCGCATTCTGCACTTAATATTTTCAAAGGTGCAAAGGAGGAAGGCTTTAGGACAATCTGCATCTGCAAGAAGGGTGATGAAATTGTATATCAAAGATTCCCTCTCGCAGATGATATTATTTTAGTTGAGGCCTTTAGTGAGCTTTTACGTGACGATATCCAACAGAAACTAAGGCAAAAAAACACAATCTTGATTCCTCATGGCTCCTTCAACGCCTACATCGGCACGCGAAAAATAATGGATGAATTACGCGTACCCCTTTTCGGCAATAGAGAACTTCTTCATTGGGAAACTGATAGAGAAAAGCAAAGGGAGTGGCTGCAAAGGGCAGGCTTAACACTGCCTAGAGTCTACAAATATCCCAAGGATATACGTAGACTGGTTATTGCGAAGTTTCCGGGTGCTAAGGGTGGAAAAGGGTATTTTCTTGCGAGCTCTCCAGAGTCCTTCGATGAGAAAGCAAGAGACATGATAAAGAGAGGACTCTTAAGAAGAGAAGAGTTAGAAAACATCCATCTCCAAGAGTATGTTGTAGGCTCGAATATCTATCCTCTCTATTTTAATTCCCCCCTTAGAAATCAAGTTGAGCTATTAGGAATGGATAAACGATACGAGTCAGCAGTCGACAACATTGGAAGAATACCTGCAAGTGAACAACTGCGCATTTCTGTAAATCCTACTTACACGGTAATCGGTAATATTCCTGTAACCATGAGAGAATCGCTTCTGCCTGAGATTCTCAAGATGGGAGAGAACGTCGTAAAAATATCTGAGCAAATTGCTCCTCCTGGGCTAATAGGTCCTTTTTGTTTAGAAACTGTCATTACAGATGACTTGGAGATTTTTACTTTTGAAATATCCGCAAGAATAGTTGCAGGAAGCAATGTAGGTATTGGAACTTCTCCATATGCTTATCTAAACTATGGTGAAGGAATGTACATGGGCAGAAGGATTGCCAGAGAAATCCAGCTTGCAATTAAAAACAACGACTTGAGAAAAGTGGTCAACTAACCTTTTATCCACCAGACTCACATGCGCTGGCTATTACTCGAATGGGGTATTGAAGAACTTGAAAGAAGTAATAGAATTACTAAAGGAGCAATTCGGAATTGAGAATGCTACTGTAAAAGTAGTGGAAGGTTATGGGAGGAGTGTCAACTACCAAGTGGACACAGATCGAGGAGAGAGATTTGTATACAAACACTACAAAACTGAATCTGGATTAAAGGAACTGCTGGACGCAGAGAACCAAGTACTTGTGAAGCTATCAGCCCAACTGCCCAATTCCACGCCAGCTCCTGTAAAAAACCTGAAGGGCAAATATCTTTCCTCCTCCAAAAACGGTAAACAATTGAACAGAATGCTTACTTATGTTGAAGGAAAATTCCTAGCTGAAGCTAAGCACTCAATAGAACTTTTTCAATCCATTGGAAAATTCCTTGCCCAGATGAACAAAATATTATTAGATTTTTATAATCCAGCAATTGGAGCTCGACAACTAGACTGGGACTTGCAGCATTGCCTTAACAATCAAAAATATGTCAAATACATTGAAACACCACAACAGCGAAAACTAGTCGATTATTTCTTCCTCCAATTCAGTGAAATTGTGCTCCCTGAGACACCAAA
>SOIS01000112.1 GCA_004375965.1 Candidatus Cloacimonadota bacterium
AGAAGTTAAAGAGGAGAAACAAAAAGAGGTAGAAGAAGTTAAAGAGGAGAAACAAAAAGAGGTAGAAGAAGTTAAAGAGGAGAAACAAGAGAAAAAAGTAAACAATAAAATTTTGAAGGAGGAATAATGACAAAGGCAAAAAAAGATGCAAAGAAGGATATTATTTCTTTAATAGAGAAGATGACAGTGCTTGAACTTTCTGAACTTGTTAAAGACCTTGAGGGAAAATTTAATGTCAAGGCACAGGCTCCTGTAATGCAGATGGCATCAACTGTAAGTGAGGCAGCGAAAGAGGCAGCCGAAGAGAAGACAGAATTCGATGCTATATTAAAAGAATTTGGTGACAAGAAAATACAGGTGATAAAAGAGGTTCGTTCAATCACAGGTCTTGGGTTAAAGGAAGCAAAGGCACTGGTGGATGGTGTGCCCAAACCGGTAAAAGAAAAGGTATCAAAGGAGGATGCAGAAAATATAAAAAAGCAACTCGAGGCTGTAGGTGCGATTGTAGAAGTCAAATAACTCTTTACAATTAGTTTAATGTAATAAAGCAATTAGGTTGAAATAATCAGTGAATTGAAAACCTAATATTTAGTAGTTATAATTCAGAGTTAAGACCGCTATTCACAAATACAATCTAATTTTTAATATTAAGACAAAAGGAGTTTTCATTGATACCCAAAAGAAAGAACTATGGAAAAGTTGGTTCTTTGCTTGATATTCCTAATCTCATAAGTCTCCAATTTAACTCCTTTAGGGATTTCCTTCAAGTTGATTTACCTCCTGAGGCAAGGAAAATGAAGGGATTGGAGGCAGTTTTCCGAGAGACATACCCTATCGAAGATACACATGGACGTTGCACACTCGAGTATGTAAAGTATTCTATCGGGAAACCCAATTATACCCCAGAAGAAGCGATTGAAAAAGGGGTTACACATGCTGCACCACTCAAAGGGATTTTTCGCTTGATAACTTCTGGAAAGGATAAAGAGATTAGTGAAGCAATTGAACAAGAGGTTTACCTCTGTGAACTTCCTCTAATGACTGAAACAGGGACATTCATTATCAATGGTGTTGAAAGGGTTGTTATTAGCCAACTGCATCGTTCGCCAGGCGCATATTTTTTTGAGTCCATTCATCCTACAGGGAAAAGGATATATCTTGCACAGATTATACCTTATAGGGGTTCCTGGATAGAGTTCTCATTTGACACAAGAAACATACTCTATGTAAACCTCAATAGAAGGAAAAAGTTTCCTATTACAATTCTTCTCAAAGCACTTGGTTTTCAAGAGGATGAAGAGATAATAAAATACCTTTTTAATACCAGCGTAATGAAAATAGAGGATACTGAAAATCTTTCTAAATCTCCTCTTTTAGGGAAATATATTGCCTCGGACGTAATTAGCAGATTAACAGGTGAGATTATTGCAGAAGCGGGAAGGAAAATAACGCCTGCACTCCTTAATTCGATAGTGGTTTCTAAAGTGGGAAAAGTGGAAACGGTGGAGACTGATACTGATAATGCAATAGAGTTATTAACCACTACATTGAAAAAAGATGGTGTAAGAGGAGAGGAGGAGGCGCTGGAAAATATTTATTCCATTCTAAGAGGAACAAAACCTCCCAATATAGATCTGGCTAGGAGGTATCTGCTTAATACCTATTTCTCAGATAAAAAGTACAATATTGGTGATGTCGGTAGATACAAAATGGCAAGTAAATTTGGATACGATATGAAGGAAAGGCCATTTACCCTGACAAAGGATGATATCTTGGATATCGTAAAGTACATATTTCAGCTGACTGAAGGAAAAGGATTTATTGATGATATTGACCATCTTGGGAACAGACGTTTGAAGAGTGTTGGCGAGCTTTTAAACGATCAGTTCAGGGTTATTCTATCAAAGATGGGACGTTCAATTAAAGAGAAGATGCTCCTGAGCAATAAGGATGAATTGACGCCTTCTGATTTGATTAACGAACGATATTTATCAAGTTCAATAAAAAGTTTTTTTGCAACGAGCCAGCTTTCTCAGTTTATGGAACAAACAAATCCGCTTTCAGAACTGACTCATAAAAGGAGACTTTCTGCTCTTGGTCCTGGGGGATTAAAAAGAGAAACAGCAAGTTTTGAAGTCAGGGATGTGCATTATAGTCATTATGGACGAATTTGCCCAATTGAGACACCAGAGGGTCCGAACATAGGTCTTATCACTTCCCTATCAACATATGCGCAGATTAACAAATACGGATTTATTACATCACCATATATCAAAATAAAAAATGGAACCGTTTCGGGTAGAGTAGAGCATCTGACTGCAGACGAAGAGGATAGGTATACAATAGCCCAGGCAAATACACCGATCGACAGTAAAGGCAGGATAAAGATCGATTCAATCCTCAGCAGAAGAAGGGGCAATTTCCCTATTGTTTCGCCTAAAAAGTTGGATTATATGGATGTTTCACCGAAACAGCTTGTTAGCACATCCGCGGCGCTTATTCCGTTTTTAGAACACGATGATGCAAACCGTGCACTGATGGGTTCGAACATGCAACGCCAGGCAGTCCCTTTGCTCATCCCTGAATCGCCTATTGTAGGGACAGGTATGGAATTGCGTGTTGCAATCGATTCAGGGACAGTTATCACTGCTAAAAGAGCAGGTGTTGTAAAGAGAGTAAATTCATGCATTATAGAGATTGAACCGAGCGAAAAGAAGAATAAAAAAGATAAAACAGAAATCTTTTCAAAAGATGTATACTATCTAAGGAAATTTAAGAGAACGAATCAGAATACCTGCATCAATCAAAAGCCACTTGCACGTATTGGTGACGTAGTCAAAAAGAACGAGGTTATAGCTGATGGTGCTGCAACGGAAAAGGGTGAACTGGCATTGGGAACAAATGTTCTTGTAGCGTTTATGCCATGGAGGGGTTACAATTTTGAAGATGCGATTATCGTTTCTGAAAAACTATTAAAGGACGATAAATTTACTTCTATTCACATAGAGGAGTTTGAAACAGAAGTTAGGGAAACGAAATTGGGACCAGAAGAATTAACAAGGGAAATTCCCAATGTCGGAGAGGAATCTGTTAAATATCTGGATGAGTATGGGATAGTGATGATCGGAGCAGAAGTTGGGCCTGATGATATTCTCGTTGGTAAGGTAACGCCTAAGGGGGAAACAGAACTTACTCCCGAGGAGAAACTGTTGAGGGCAATATTCAGAGAAAGAGCAGTTGAGGTAAGGGATACATCGTTAAGGGTGCCCCCCGGTATTTCAGGAATTGTAGTAGATGTAAAGGCCCTGAGAAAGAAGTCAAAAAGGGAAAAACTTGATCCAGAAGAGTTGTCGGAACTGAAAAAAATAGAGAAGATGATACGGGTAGAAAAAAGGGAACTCCTTAAGAAAAGGGATGAATATTTAGCTAAACTCTTACAAGGGAAAAAATGCATTGGGAATGTCAAGAATATAAAAGGTAAAACTATCTTCTTGAAAAAGAAAGTATTCACTAAAGAGAAATTGGAAATTGTAAATTTTGACGACCTAATTTTTCCTGGAGGTTCTGTTTACGATGGAGTTGATATCAATAAATTATACATCAAGTGCAACGAAAAAATGGAAGAACTTGATAAACACTACAAAAGGACAAAGGAAAATAGATTAAAGGGAGATGAATTACCATATGGTGTTACTGAAAAGATAAAGGTTTTTGTTGCCGAGAGGAGAAGGCTTTCTGTGGGCGACAAACTTTCAGGTCGGCATGGTAACAAGGGTGTAATCGCAAAGATTGTTCCTGAGGAAGATATGCCTTACATGGAAGACGGAACAACCATTGAAATTATCCTTAATCCCCTTGGAGTTCCGTCAAGAATGAATCTGGGACAAGTACTTGAAACACATCTTGGATGGGCTGTGCGAACCCTTGGATATAAAATATCAACTCCTGTATTTGAGGGTGTAACGGTAGATGAGATAAAGATGGAACTTCGAAAAGCTCAACTGCCAGAGGAAGGAAAAGCAGTACTCCATGACGGATATACAGGAGAACCCTTTGCAAGTAAAGTTACAGTTGGCTACGCATATATTATGAAACTATCTCACATGGTTGATGATAAGATACACGCAAGAAGCAGCGGTCCATATTCACTAATTACACAACAACCACTTGGTGGTAAAGCCCAGTTTGGTGGACAGAGATTTGGTGAGATGGAGGTATGGGCTCTTGAGGCTTACGGAGCAGCTTATACACTACAGGAAATATTGACAGTAAAATCAGATGATGTGAGTGGAAGAACCCATCTGTACGAATCCATAATAAAAGGTGAAAATCCACCTGAGCCGGGTCTTCCTGCATCCTTCAATGTTTTAATCAAAGAATTGCAGGGTTTATGTCTTGATATCGAACTTGGTAAGGAAAAAAGTTAAAAGGGGGGTGTAAAAATTGTTAATAGGAATGCAGTATAAGAATGTAACTCAACGGGACTTTCAGTATATAAAGATTAGGTTAGCATCTCCTGAAACCATAAGAAGCTGGTCTTATGGAGAGGTCACAAAGCCAGAGACATTAAATTATAGAACACAGAAACCGGAGAAAAATGCTCTTTTCTGTGAAAGGATATTTGGTCCGGTGAAGGATTATGAGTGCAGTTGTGGAAAGTATAAGCATGTAAAATACAGAGGCGTTGTTTGTGAAAGATGTGGTGTTGAGGTAACCCTTTCAAAGGTAAGAAGATCGAGGATGGGACATATAGAACTTGCTGTGCCTGTCGCACATATCTGGTTCTATAAAACAATTCCTTCTCGGATCAGTTATCTTCTCGGTATTTCTCCCAAGGTTGTACAGAGAGTACTCTATTATGAATCTTATATAGTGGTTGACCCTGAAAATACACCTTTAAAAAAAGGTGAACTTTTATCAGAAATGGACTATTCAAAGGTGTCGGTTGAGTATCCTGATGGTTTCGTGGCAAAAATGGGAGCAGAGGGGTTTTATGACCTCCTCTGCGAAGTTGATCTTGATGAAATCTCTGCAAAGTTGAAATCGTACCTTAAGGTTGAAACATCTATTGCTAAAAGAAGGTCAATTCTTAAAAGGTTAAAGATTGTTGAGGCATTCCGTTTATCAAAAAATAGACCTGAATGGATGATTTTAAATGTTTTACCTGTTATTCCACCTGATTTGAGACCTCTTGTCCCTCTCGAAGGTGGTCGTTTCGCCACTTCTGATTTGAATGACCTCTACAGGCGGGTAATAACGAGAAATAATAGACTTAAGAATCTGATTGAGATAAAGGCACCAGATATTATTTTGCGAAATGAGAAAAGAATGTTGCAGGAAGCCGTCGATGCTTTACTTGATAATACCAGAAGGTCAAGACCAATAAAAGGCAGAGGAAATAGACCCTTGAAATCACTCTCTGATGCCTTAAAAGGAAAACAGGGAAGATTTAGACAGAATCTTCTTGGTAAAAGAACTGATTATTCTGGACGATCTGTTATTGTAGTTGATCCGACCTTGAAACTCGAACAGTGTGGTCTTCCAAAGATAATGGCACTTGAACTTTTTAAACCATTTATAATTAGAAAACTTGAAGAGCGAGGATATGCACAGAGTGTAAAAGGAGCAAAGAGGTTACTCTATAAGAAATCACCAGAGGTCTGGAATATATTAGAAGAGATAGTGACGGATCATCCAATTTTACTCAATAGGGCACCAACTTTACATCGCCTCGGTATCCAGGCCTTCAATCCTGTTCTCGTTGAAGGTAAGGCGATAAGAATTCATCCGCTCGTCTGTGTTTCCTACAATGCAGATTTTGATGGTGACCAGATGGCAGTCCATATTCCATTATCCTATGAAGCGCAGATAGAATCAGTAATGTTAATGCTCTCTACAAATAATATTCTCTCTCCTGCACATGGTAAGCCACTCACCTCTCCTACACAGGAGATGGTTGTAGGTTGTTATTATCTAACTAGGGAGAAGAAAGGCGGAAAAGGCGAAAATAAAGTTTTTTCAGATGCTGAATATGTAAGTTTGGCTTTAGAGAGTGGTGCACTTGATCTTCACTCAAAGATTAAATACCATGTTGATGGTAAACTGATTAATACAACAGCTGGAAGAGTAATCTTTAACGAAATTATCCCGGAAGGAATCCCATTTGTTAATGCATTAATGGATAAGCAATCATTAGCGGAGCTTGTTGCAAAGTGTTTCTCGGCATTTGGTAACAGGAAGACCGTTGAGATTCTGGATAGATTAAAGGAGTTAGGATTCGAGTATGCCACCCGTTCTGGCTTAACTATTGGAATTGATGATATAATTACACCTCCGGAGAAAAAGGACATTATCAAAAATGTAATGAGGGATATAGAGAAGGATCAGAAGAATTATGAAAAGGGAATTATAACCGATAGTGAAAGATATAATAGGATCATTGATGCATGGACGGATGCAATTGAAGCTGTAGAAAATGTTCTAATAGAACAAATGAGTAAGGACAGAGATGGATTTAATCCTATATATGTTATGAGCCATTCAGGTGCGAAAGGATCCACAGAACAAGTCAGACAACTTGGTGGCATGAGAGGACTTATGACAAGGCCCCAGAAAAAGATAACAGGTCAAATTGGTGAAATCATAGAGACCCCTATCTTAAATAATTTTAAGGAGGGTTTAACTGTTCTTGAATATTTTATTTCTACCCATGGTTCGAGGAAGGGTTTAACAGATACAGCACTAAAGACAGCAGAGGCTGGATATCTCACGAGGAGGCTTGTTGATGTTGCACAGGATGTTATTATTACAGAAGAAGATTGTAATGCTGTGCTCGGTTTAGATATTACAGCATTAAAGGAGGGCGAAAAAATAATTGAACCACTAAGTGATAGAATAGTGGGAAGGTTTGCACTTGAAGATGTTATACATCCTTTTACAAACGAAATCATGATAAAAGCGGATGAGGAGATAACAGAAGAGAAAGCAAAAGAGATAGAAAAGACAGGAACTCAATCTGTTAAGATTCGCTCTGTTATTACCTGTGAAGCAAAAAGAGGGTTGTGTAGAA
The DNA here is from genome assembly GCA_004375965.1 of Candidatus Cloacimonadota bacterium. Lineage (GTDB taxonomy): Bacteria > Hydrothermota > E44-bin80 > E44-bin80 > E44-bin80 > SOIS01. The sequence goes on from SOIS01000112.1 coordinate 7,070, forward strand.
AATGTTACGGTCGAAACCTTGCTTCAGGAACACTCGCAGAAATAGGTGAAGCAGTAGGAGTTATGGCGGCTCAGAGTATAGGGGAACCAGGAACACAGCTTACCTTAAAAACGTTTCATATAGGCGGCACAGCAACAAGAATTACAGAACAGTCTGAAATTGAATCAACCAATAGTGGCAAAGTAAAATACAAAGATATCAGGTACTGTTTGAATGTAAATAATGAGAAGATTGTTCTATCAAGAAATGGTTACATTGTAATAGAAGATAAGAGTAAAAAGAAAAAGACCAAGATGAAAGTCCCCTATGGTGCAATTCTCAAGGTTAAAGAAGGTGGCACAATAGAGGTAGGTGATATTGCTTTTACTCTGGATCCTTACAGTACCGTTATAATTTCAGAAGAAGAAGGAAAGATTAAATTCGTAGATATCGTGGAGAATATCACCATGGTCGAAGAACTTGACACCAGAACCCAGCGCAGACAGCAAGTCATTGTAGAATCAAGGGATAGAGGAAAAACGTTCAATCCTCAAATTGATATCCTGAATAGCAAAGGAAAAAATATCGTCAGTTATTCCGTTCCCATTGGGGCATATCTTTTAGTAAAAAAAGGTCAAAAGGTATTTCCAGGTACCCTCCTTGCTAAAATCCCGAAGGAGATAAGAAAAACAAGGGATATTACAGGAGGTTTACCAAGAGTTGCTGAATTGTTTGAAGCACGTGTACCTAATAATGCAGCAATAATTTCAGAAATAAATGGGACTATAAGTTTTGGACCTGTAAAAAGAGGCGAAAGAACTATTCATGTTGAGAGTGAAACAGGAGATAAAAGGGAATACAAAATCCCATATGGAAGACATCTGATAGTTCATGATGGAGAGAAGGTTAATGCTGCTGATAAATTGTGCGATGGTCCCATCAATCCGCATGATATTCTTGCAATTAAAGGTACTGTTGCTGCTATGGAATACCTGAGAAACGAAATCCAGGAGGTTTACAGATTGCAGGGTGTGAAGATAGATGATAAGCATATTGGTGTTATAGTAAGACAGATGCTTCAGAAGGTTTTAATAGATAACCCTGGAAATACCGGTTTTATAGAGGAAGACTTAGTTGAAAAATGGAGGGTGAATGAGGAGAATAGAAAGCTTATACAAGAAGGAGGAAGACCTGCTGTTTTCAAACCACTACTTCTGGGTGTAACAAAAGCAGCAATCAGTACAGAAAGTTTTATTTCTGCAGCATCTTTCCAGGAAACCACAAGGGTACTAACAGATGCTGCTGTTAGGGGAAAGAGGGATGATCTTCTGGGTCTTAAGGAAAATGTAATAGTTGGAAATCTAATTCCTGCCGGGACAGGAGTAAGAAAATACTCAGATATTAAGTTAAAGGTTGAAGAAGAGGAAGAAGTCGAGGAAAGCGTAGAAACCGAAATGGAAGCTGTTAAAGAGGAGAAAGAACAAACAACAAACAAAAGAAGCAGTTCCATAATAAGTGAGGAGGTTTGATGCCAACAATTAACCAGTTAGTAAGAAAAGGAAGGAAGAATATAACGAAAAGAAAGAAAACACCCGCTCTTTTAGAATGCCCACAAAGAAGGGGTGTCTGTACCAGGGTTTATACAACGACACCAAAAAAACCAAACTCTGCTTTGAGAAAGGTTGCGAGGGTAAGGCTTACAAGTGGTTTTGAGGTTACCTGCTATATCCCAGGTGAGGGTCATAATCTTCAGGAACATTCGATTGTACTTGTTCGTGGTGGTAGGGTGAAAGACCTTCCTGGTGTTCGATACCATATAATCAGGGGTGTTCTTGACGCGGGTGGTGTAGAAGGAAGAAAGCAAAGTAGGTCCCTTTACGGAACAAAGAGAGAAAAGAAAACATAGTAGGAAGTAGGGTGTAAGGCGAAGAGCGTAGGGCGTAGGGCGTAAGGCGTTGGCAGAAGTAAGATTGAGAAAATGAAGTTAATCTGTGGAAATCAGTGTAATCAGTGTCAAAAAGAAGAGAAGTAATAAGGAGGAATTATGCCAAGAAGGAGGAGACCAGAAAGAAGGAAAATTTCACCAGATCCTCGTTATAACAGCTTAGTCGTTGCAGGTATGATTAACAATATAATGAAAAGCGGTAAAAAAAGTGTTGCCGAAGAAATAGTTGAAGGTGCCATTGAAATAATTGGAGACAAGACAGGTAAAAATGGTGTTCAAATACTTGAGAAAGCAATCCAAAATGTTATGCCAAAAGTTGAGGTAAGACCAAGGAGGGTAGGTGGAGCCACCTATCAGGTTCCAATGGAAGTGAGAGCAAGTAGAAAGACAACACTTGCTATACGATGGATAATTATAGCAGCACGTGCAAGAAGCGGACATTCAATGAAGGAAAAACTTGCCATGGAACTTATTGATGCAAGTAAAAATCAGGGGGCTGCTGTAAAGAAAAGCGAAGATACTCACAAAATGGCAGAAGCAAACAAGGCATTCGCACACTTTAAGTGGTAGGAATATAATTAAGCATTGAGAATTAGGAATTGGGAATTAAATACTTAGCCTGAGAATAATTAAGATTCACAGATATTGAAACGAGATATAAGAAAAAAGTGAAAAAGAACAAATTGTTTAATGATAAAAAAGGAGAAACAGGTATACAAGATTGAATGTTAGGGTTTTTATGGTTTCATTTACGCAGGCATTAGCCTGCGGCTTTATTTTAAATGTCAACTTTAATCCTTATTATATATGAAGAAATATTCAGTTGAAAAACTAAGAAATATTGGAATAATGGCTCACATCGATGCAGGGAAAACAACCACAACAGAGAGAATCCTTTTTTATACAGGCAAGGTTCACAGAGTAGGAGAGGTGGATGAGGGTTCTGCAACGATGGACTGGATGGAGCAGGAAAAGGAAAGAGGGATTACAATCACATCTGCAGCAACGACCTGTATATGGAAAGATACACAGATAAATATCATAGATACTCCAGGGCATGTTGATTTTACAGTTGAAGTGGAACGGTCGTTAATGGTTCTAGATGGTGCAATTATCATATTTAGTGCTGTAGAAGGTGTTGAACCACAATCTGAAACTGTTTGGCGTCAGGCAAACAAATATAATACTCCAAGGATATCTTTCATAAATAAGATGGATAGAATGGGTGCAGATTTTTACAGAACTGTTAAGATGATGGAAGAGAGGTTATCCGCAAACCCACTGCTTCTTCAGATACCTCTTGGAAAGGAAGAAAATTTTGAGGGTGTAATAGATCTTGTACGTATGAAGGCTGTAAAATGGTATGAAGAAAGATGGGGTATCGATTATTTTGAGGAAGATATCCCAGAAAACTATGTAGATAAGGCACATCACTATTATGAATTATTGATTGAGAGGATATGTGATCTTGATGAAAACATTACAAAAAAGTATATTGAGGAAGAGTCAATTACAGAAGATGAGATTATTAGAGTAATCAGAAAAGGAACCATAGAAGATACCATTCATCCTGTCCTTTGTGGTGCCGCATTCAGGAATAAAGGTGTTCAGAAACTGCTCGATGCAGTTATAGATTTCCTCCCTTCGCCCCTTGACATTCCTCCAATTGAGGGAACCAATCCAGTAACAGGAAAGATAGAAAAGAGGTTAGCTCAAATTGATGAACCTTTTTCTGCTGTTGTTTTTAAGATAGCAACGGATTTTCATGTGGGAAAAGTAGCTTTTGTAAGGGTTTACTCAGGAGAAATTGAGGAAGGAAAGGCTGTCTATAATTCAAACATTAAGAAACATGAAAGGGTAAACCGAATACTTCACATGCATGCAAATAAGCGGTCACAGATCCATAGTGTTTCATGTGGGAATATTGCAACATTTGTTGGTTTAAAAGAATCACGCACAGGGCATACACTTTCAACCTTAAAACATCCCATCCTTTTCAAAACACCCACATTTCCTGAACCTGTAATCTCTGTTGCTATTGAACCTACCTCACAGAAAGATTCAGAAAAACTCGATACTACGTTAAAGAAATTGCGGGACGAAGATCCTACATTTGAAGTAAAATATGATGAAGAGACGGGACAAACGATTATTTCTGGTATGGGTGAACTTCATCTCGATGTCCTTTTGAATAGAATGATAAGGGAGTTTGGCGTGAAGGCGCATGTTGGTAATCCTCAGGTAGCTTACAAAGAGACAATAAGAAAACCGCAGACAGCGGAAGAGAGATTTGTAAAGCAGACAGGTGGAAAGGGTCAATATGCACATGTCAAGATTCAGATAGAACCACACGAGAGAGGAAAGGGATTTATTTTTGAAAATAATTTACGACAGGGAGTAATTCCCAAAGAATTTATCCCTGCTATTCGAGCGGGAATAGTTGAAGCAATGGAAAACGGGGTTCTTATAGGCTTCCCCGTGGTGGATATAAAAGCTACCCTCTTAGATGGTTCCTACCATCCTGTTGACTCATCTGATATTGCTTTCAAAAGAGCGAGTTCTATTGCGTTTTATAAAGCCACAGAGGCTGCTTCGCCGATCCTTCTTGAGCCAATTATGGAACTTGAGATTGTTGCTCTTGACTCATATATAGGTGAAATAATGAAAGATATTCAGTCAAGAAGGGCCCGGGTACTTGGAATGAGACACAGAGAGGGAAATAGAATCATAGAAGCCTTTGTGCCACTTTCTGAGATGTTTGGTTATGCTACGACCTTGCGATCCCTTTCACAAGGGAGAGCAGTATACTCAATGCAATTCCATAAATATGATTTTGTGCCAGAGGAACTTCAGGAAACGTTACTTAAAAAGCTCAGGGGATATTAAAAAACTGAAGGGTAGGAGCGTTCAAGTGAACGCACCTACTTCGATTATTCAGCCAGTCAAATATTTTCATATTTAACATTGCAACCACTGTGTAATAATATATATCCTACAAAGTCTTGTATTATACAGGTCAAGCAGATTAAGATTGCAATGGATTATGCCACTAAGTTCGAGAAAATTTTCACAAAAAAATTGTTGACAAAAAAATAGTTTTATAGTATAGTAGTATACTAGAAATTTAATCTGGAGGCGGTTACTGAAGAGTGAAATTTCGGCTGTAGTATTATCTGGTGGAAAAAGTACAAGGATGGGCAAAAATAAGTCATTTCTCAATATTGGTAGTTCATTCTTGCTGGATGTAATAATTAAGAAATTAAAAAGGATTTTTAATGACATATATGTAGTAACGGATAAACCTTTCTTATACCATAAAACAGGTATAAATTGTTTATCAGACATTTTTACTGAACGGGGTCCACTCGGTGGTATTTATACCGCCCTTGAGTTAATTGACTTGAATTACATCTTTGTTTTTGCTTGCGATATGCCTTTTTTGAGTACTCAGTTGATAAACTATATGATAGAGAAGATTGATAAGCGATACGATGCAATCGTTCCTCTCTATAAAAGACAAATAGAGCCACTTCATGCCATCTATGCACAGAGCTCAAAAGATACTATAAGGGATTATATAATCCAGAACCGATTGAGTGTTCATTCACTTTTTAGTAAATTTTCCACATTGTATGTTAAAGAAAAAGATATAAAAGCGTTCGGTAGTAATATGTTCTTTAATGTCAATACAACGGATGATTATAAAGAAGCATTGGCTATTAATAAAGGAGATGGTGCAAAAAACTGAGGATTTTGATATTTTAAGAATTAAAGACGAAGGTGGGGAGAAAATCAGGGATACTGTCAGTATAGAGGCACCCCTTACAATCTTCCTGAACGGTGAAGAACTTGTTACCCTGCTTCATACACCATCCTATTCGAAACAACTCGCAGTCGGATTTCTTCTCTCAGAGTGTTTTATAAAAAAGAGATCGGATATTGATTCAATAAGATTCTATAAAAGTAAAGGGATAATCAATATCAACACAAAGAACAATGGTGATGCTTCAAAGAAGCTGTCCTCAGGAAGGGTTATTACATCAGGTTGCTGCGGAGGAACGAGTTTTTACAGAGCGAAAGATGTAAAGAATTTCAAGGAGATAACCTCCAAAGAGAAATTTAGCAGTGATACTATTATTAATCTGATGAAGGAGTTGGCAAGAAGGTCTCTTATCTTTAAAAAAACGGGAGGTGTTCACTCGTCAGCCCTTGCAAAGGGCGGGAAAATTATACTTTTTAGAGAGGATATAGGCAGACACAATGCCATTGACAAGATAATAGGAGAATGCTTTCTTTCTGACATTCATCTTGGGGATACAATTCTTCTTACGAGTGGAAGAACGACATCTGAGATAACAAGAAAGGTTGGAGCAGCGGGTATACCTGTCATTGCATCTAAATCCGCTCCCTCGAGTCTCTCAATAAAGATGGCTAAAGAACTTGGATTGACCCTAATAGGATTTGTCCGTGCTAAAAGGATGAATGTTTATACAGAGGAATGGCGAATAGTATAGGAGGGGTATGTCGCTTAAGACTATAGGACAGATAAAAAAGGGAATAAAGAGTCTAAAAGAAACAGAACAGTTTGTAAATAGCTTCCTAGTAAACATAGAGAAGATTTTTAGATTTGAATTGAATATAAAGAGAAAGGCAAAGAAAAAAATAGATACATCTCCTGCTTACAGTGGGAACATTAAAAAGAAGATAGAGCAGGGTGAACAAATTGCTGATTTTTCAAAAATAGAGATTAATAGGAATTTTCTTATCAAAGCATTCCATAAAATTTGCGAGATAAGAAAATCGTTTAATAGTGAAAAGGAAGAGGAAATTAAGAAGATAGAGGAAGCAATTGATAACGGAAAGATTGATTTTACGAAAATCCAGAAGAACCTTGCCTTGCACAAGCTTAGTTATTTTAACACCCTTTCTAAGAAGATAAGTGTTAGTAAAGAACTCCTCCATTCCATCTCATTGACTGTCTATGGACCAATCTTTGAACTCTGTGTGGAGATGAGAAAGGATTTAATTAAAGATTATGTCTGGAAGAAAGGAAGCTGCCCTTTTTGCGGAACAAACACTGCAATGGCGAAGTTTGAAAAGGAAGTTGGAAGAAGGGTACTCTGGTGTCCACTCTGTGGAGCTGAGTGGGTTTATAAAAGGCTTGAGTGTCCCTTTTGTGGGAATGATGACCAGAAGCTCCTGAGATTCTTCTATCTCGATGATAAAAGCCCTTACAGGGTTGATGTATGTGATGTTTGCAAGGGATATATAAGGACAGTTGATGAGAGAAAAAGAGATGAAGAGATAAAGACAAATTTTGAGATAGAGGATATGAAAACCCTTTATCTGAATGATATTGCGGAAAAAGAAGGTTATAAAAAAATATAAAACTAATAGTGGAAGGAGGTGAATTTGTATATAATTCTTTTTAATAAAAAAAGTGAAAGGAGGTGTACATATGGAGTTTTCTCGAAGGACATTCCTTAAGATCTCCGGTGCAACAACTGCAGGTGCTATCTTAGGTAGTCTGGGATTTAATCTTCTTAAACCAAAGGCTGCTTATGCTCAACCATTGAAGATCAAATACGCCAAAGAGACAACTACTATATGCCCATACTGTGCAGTTGGATGTGGTCAAATCGTCTCAGTAAAAGATGGCAAGGTCATTAATGTAGAAGGAGACCCTGACCATCCAATAAACCAGGGATCGCTTTGCAGTAAAGGTTCTGCTCTCTACCAGATTGCAAACAATGACCGAAGGCTTTCAAAGGTTCAGTATAGGGCAGCTTATGCAACCGAATGGAAAGAAGTTTCATGGGACTGGGCACTTTCGAAGATTGCTGAGAAGATAAAAACAACAAGGGATAAGAACTGGGTAACAAAGGACAAAAACGGAAATGTGGTGAACAGGACAGAAGCAATCGCAACATTTGGTGGAGCTGCTCTCGATAACGAGGAATGTTATCTCTACTCAAAGATGGCAAGGGCACTTGGTCTTGTCTATATTGAACACTGTGCACGCATATGACACTCTGCTACAGTCGCCAGTCTGGCGGAAAGTTTTGGCAGAGGTGCGATGACAAATCACTGGATAGACATTAGAAACAGTGATTGTATAATGATTATAGGAAGTAACGCAGCAGAAAATCATCCTATCTCTTTCAAATGGGTAACAGAGGCAATGGAGAATGGAGCAAAACTCATCAGCGTTGACCCTCGGTTTACAAGGACATCCTCAAAAGCAGATATTTATGCACCTTTAAGGTCAGGAACAGACATTGCTTTCATTGGAGGAATAATAAATTACTGCCTTGTAAATGGACTTTACAATGAGGAATACGTGGCGGAGTTTACTAATGCATCACATCTTATTAACTCGGGTTTTGGATTCAGCGATGGATACTTTTCAGGATTTGATCAAAAAAATAGCAAATACAGCAAGTCAACCTGGCAGTATCAGCTCGATGAGAACGGAATACCAAAGGAGGACAAAACCCTTAAGGATCCAAATTGTGTTTTTCAGTTGATGAAAAAACACTATAGTCGCTATGATGCAGATACGGTTTCCAAGGTTACAGGGTGTCCAAAGGCTATGTTCCTCAAAGTTACAAAAAAATATTGTGAAACAGGACAGAGAGGCAAGGCTGGAACGATTATGTATGCTATGGGAACAACACAGCATACATACGGAACCCAGAATGTCAGAAGTTATGCAGTCCTTCAGTTACTTCTTGGTAATATGGGTTTAGCAGGTGGAGGCATCAATGCATTAAGAGGAGAATCCAACGTCCAGGGTTCAACAGACCACTGTCTACTCTTCCATATCATCCCAGGATACCTCAAGACACCAAAGGCAGGGGATAAGGACTTACAGACTTATCTTAAGCATTATACTCCTGTTTCAAAGGATCCGAAGAGCGTGAATTACTGGAAGCATTATCCGAAATTTGCAGTAAGTCTTCTTAAAGCATTCTGGGGTGATGCAGCAACAGAGGAAAATGACTTTGCATACAATTATCTTCCCAAAATCAGTGGAAATTACTCACACATTGCCCTTTTTGAGGCATTGTACAAGGGTGTCATCAAAGGAATGATATTGTTAGGTCAAAATCCTGCTGTTGGCGGTCCCAATGCGAGGATGGAGAGGAAGGCAATGGAGAACCTTGATTGGATGGTTGCTGCTGACCTCTGGGAGACAGAGACTGCTTCGTTCTGGAAGGGTCCTGAGGTAGATCCTAAAAAGATAAAAACAGAGGTTTTCCTGCTTCCTGCTGCAGCATCATTTGAAAAAGAGGGTAGTATTACAAACAGTGGAAGATGGGCACAGTGGCGTTACCAGGCAGTAAATCCACCCGGACAGGCAAAGGACGATCTATGGATACTTAATGCTATCTTCACCAGGGTTCAGAATCTCTACAAAAAGGAAGGCGGAAAGTTCCCGGAGCCAATAACAAAACTTGCCTGGAATTATGGGGAACATCCAAGCTCTCACACAGTTGCCAAAGAAATAAACGGATATAATCTAACAACAGGGAAATTACTTGCCAACTTCACCAAACTGAAGGATGATGGAACAACAATGTGCGGGAACTGGCTCTATTCTGGAAGTTATACGGAAGATGGAAACATGATGGCTCGGAGGGAACTCGATGACCCAACTGGTATTGGGCTCTATCCAAAATGGACATGGTGTTGGCCCGTAAACAGAAGGATTATCTATAACCGCGCATCCTGCGATACAAAGGGAAATCCCTGGAACCCCGATAAGTATGTCATCAAATGGAACGGAGAAAAATGGGTTGGGGACGTGCCAGATTATGGCAAGACCGTTCCTCCAGAAAAGAACGTTGGTGCTTTTATAATGAAGCCAGAAGGACATGCACGCATATTTGGAATGGGTCTTGCGGATGGTCCATTTCCTGAACATTATGAACCAGTTGAATCGCCAGTGGAAAACATGATTTCCAGTGTGCAGATAGATCCTATAGTGAAGGTTTGGGATTCAGAAATGGATAAAATTGGAACAAGTGATACATTTCCAATAATTGCCACAACATATAGAGTGACAGAACACTGGCAGACCGGTGCGATGACAAGAAGTCTTCCATGGCTCGTTGAACTGATGCCTAACATGTTCTGTGAAATGAGTAAGTCTCTTGCAAAGAAAAAAAGTATCAAGAATGGTGATAATGTGAAGATCAAATCTGCAAGAGGTGAGATAGAGGCCTATGCACTCGTTACGGACAGATTTCAGCCTTTTAAACTTAATGGTAAAGTGGTCGAAGAGATTGGGCTCGCATGGCACTACGGTTTCATAGGATTAAGTAAGGGAGATAGTGCAAACTGCCTGACACCGCATGTAGGGGATGCAAATACAATGATTCCTGAATACAAAGCATTCCTGTGCGATGTAAAGAAGGCTTAAGGGAGGTAATAAAAATGGCTGAGAAAGCGGTACTTCTTGACCTTTCTAAATGTATGGCCTGCAGGGGATGTCAGGTAGCTTGTAAACAGTGGAATGATCTTCCAGCCGAGAAAACTACCTTCTTTGGAGGTCCTGGTTACCAGAATCCCAAGGACCTCTCTCCTCAGACTTGGACACTTGTAAAATTCTTTGAAAAGAAAGAGAATGGTAGTCTTATCTGGGCATTTAGAAAACACCAGTGTCTGCACTGCTCCGATGCTGCCTGCATAGCTGCCTGCCCTGTAACGCCGAAGGCAATGACAAGGGATAAGGAGACGGGAATTGTCTATGTTGACGAGAGCCGCTGCATTGGATGCGGTGCCTGTGTAGAGTACTGTCCCTTTGGTGTTCCACATGTGGATGAGAAGGACGAGAAATCAAAGAAATGCACCTTTTGTATCGATAGGATTCAGGAGGGACTTGAGCCTGCCTGCGTAAAGACATGCCCAAGCGGTGCGCTTATCTTTGGTGATAGAGATGAGATGCTTAAGAAGGCAAAGGCAATAGCAAAGAAACTCAAAATGGCAGGAAGGAATCCGTATATTTATGGCATTAAAGAACTTAAAGGTTTGCATAAGATCTATGTCCTTCCAGAAGGTCTCGACTTCTATGATTTACCAAAAAGCCCGAAGGTTCCAGAAGATATTGGGTTACTTGAAGGGCTTCTCAAACCTATCAGCGTAGCCACACTTACTGCAGCAGCAGTAGGACTTGCCATAGGTTATCTGAAGACGGTCAGACAGGAACAGGTTGCTGAGAAAGAAAAAGAGAAATGTTGATGCATCGACTGCATTCGCATCGTAAAAAAATGGTCGGTAGGCTAAATGCCCACCACCACAAAAAGGAGGTGTTTTAATGAAAGGATTTATCCTTATAGTTCTCTGCCTCTTTATCTTTACGCTCCCTCTCCTTGCGCAGGATGAAGGGGTACTTGCCCACTATGGAACGCTTAAGATCGGTGGCATAATGCAGAGCACATTTACGTACAATATGGATACACTCGATGTTCAGACAGAATTTGCCTTGAAAAGGTCAAGGCTCCTTTTCTGGGGGACAATCCTGAATGATAAAATTAAGTATTTCGTTCAGACAGAGGGACTTGCGTCTCCATACATACTCGACACCAAGTTTATATTTGACAAT
>SOIS01000207.1 GCA_004375965.1 Candidatus Cloacimonadota bacterium
AGAATAAAATTATTTACTAAACAGCTCCTTAAAATAGACATATAGATAGCGTCTTGCCAGTTTCCACCTCTGCTCATGAATACTTATACCTCCATGTAATATTCCAAGTGCCATAGCTGTTAGTTTTTCATCTTTACTTGCAAGTTCAACAAATTTATCGTTTTCTTTTGTCCATTGTTTCGTGAACCGCATCAGGAGTTTTATGTCCTTACCAAAATCGTCTTTCCACCTTTTTTGGTAGGAAGATAAAAATCTTTCACTGTATTCATCAGCGTTGAAGGCATCTGCTATAACGCCCGCTGCAATTTCACCAGAGGCCATGGCATAATAAATGCCCTCTCCACTCACTGGATTTATCAACCCCGCTGCATCTCCACAAAGAAGACAACGATCAGTAAACGTTTTAGACAGAGGATAAAGAGGTAATGCTGCTCCTTTTATTTTTCCTATCTTAAGGTTGTCAGGAATAATGTTATTCTCCTTAAGAAGGTGTATATAATTTGTAAACACCTCCTTTAAATTTTTCTCACCACTTGATTTTTTCGATAGTGATTCAAAAACACTAATGCCAATATTAAGATGCTGTTTTTTAGGAAAGACCCAGCCATAACCAGCAATTCCTTGTACCTTCATATGAACATGGCAAATTCTCTTTTCAGTGAAGAACGTATCCAGAGTTTTACTGCTCAGGGGATATTCTTGGACAAGAGCTATACTCATATTTTCATGGTTTTGATGTAATCCAAACTGCTTTGCAACAGTACTCCACGCCCCATCAGCACCAATAACTATTTGCGATTCAATGTGTGATCCATCCGTTAATTTAGTCGATACTGAATCCTCATGTATTGTAACATCCTCAACAACTCTTCCATCCCTAAAGGTAGCACCGCTATCAATAGCCAGTTTCACTAATCCATCATCAAACTTTTCCCTAAGAATCATAGCAGCAATAGGCTCATTTCCTGGTGATTCCACTTTATAATCTAAGGATGGCGGATAGACGAAACCACCACGGGAATACGACTCAATCAAACCCTCATCCTTCACATAGGGAAACCTCTTCAAAACCCTGAGCGGCAAGCCTCCACCACAGGGTTTAGGCCGAGGGAATTTCTGTTTATCTAATAAAATGACATTGAATCCTTTTTCAGAAAGAAACTTTGCAGCGGTTGAACCAGCAGGCCCCGCTCCAACAACGGTTACATCATATTTTATGTTTAAGACCCCCTACTTCTACATATCATGTAAGTGATAAAATAGTTTCCGTCAGGTAAAAAACCAAACCTTTTTGCTTTGAGGAGGATAAAAAAAGTGTTATTTTGTTCTTAATTTGTATAGGCGTCTTTCATGTGTACATACCACCATATCCGATATATAATTCTTCTGACAATGCTCATATCTTTTAGCATGCTGTTATAACCCCTCTCTCATTGACTACAATTTCATAACTGTTCTATCTCATAATGCAAACTCTTATTTTTGCTTAAATACTAAGCATCTCACTAAGACAGTTATAGCAAATTCTCATTTCTCCCTCGTCTAACTCTATGCCACATTTCTCACAATTCATCTTCATCATTTTTCCTATCTACGTATCCTATTTAAGACAATAGAAGGGTAAAATTTACCCTCCAGTCGAATTTGCTTTCCTGTCTCTGCTCCCCATCTTGTTATCAATATGCTTATGCAATTGAAATATATAAATGTATCGTGTTATCAGGGCACCTGTTAACTTTCTTCTCTTCTTTAAAAAACCAATCCCACGCCCTTTGGGTTTTGTGTGGGGGGATAAAAAGGGGATTTAAATCTAGAAACTCCCTAAGAACTTTAAATAATAATTCTCTAATTCTTTTTCATC
>SOIS01000165.1 GCA_004375965.1 Candidatus Cloacimonadota bacterium
AAGGTGATTATTCACCAAAGGAGCTAAAGGCCTTCTTGGGACAGATGGATTTAGTTATCGGGATGCGGATGCACTCTCTCATTATGGCGAGCATGATGGGGGTCCCCGTAGTGGGTATAGATATATCTCCAAAATTCGCCCCGTTCTTCCGATTGATACGACAGGAATATTATCTGATTGATATCGAAAATGCTAATTTTGATACTCTTTTCCATAAGGTAGAGACAGCATGGTCCAATAGAAAACAGATCAGCGAAGAATTGAGATTAAGAACCAATGTTTTACAGAAACGTGCTCTATCAAACAATGATTTTGTCTTGAGTCTATTGGAATGAAGATCTTGTTGATACATCCTCCTCTTGAGAATCTTCTTACTGTTGGTATTCCATCTCTTGTAGAAAAAAGAGGATTTAATCCGTCGATGGGGATATTGTATGTGGCAGCTTACAGTGCTCAAAATACAGACCATACAGTCGATGTTTTAGACGCACCATTAGAAGGTGTTGGGTATGATAAGTTAGAGCAGATTATCCGGGAGAGGGAACCTGACATAGTAGGGATATCGACACTAACTTTTTCGCTGATTGATAGTGTAAAGACGGCAAAAATTGTTAAGAAAGTGTCCAAGAGCATCCCTGTAGTCTTTGGAGGGATTCATGTCTCTCTCTTTCCAATTGAGACAATCAGTTTAGAAGAAGTTGACTACGCCGTCGTTGGAGAAGGCGAGATAACTTTTGCTGAACTGATCAAAAATATTGGAAACACTGAAAGACTAAAAACTGTGAAGGGATTGCTCTTTAAGGAAAATGGAAGGATAATAGATACTGGACCAAGGCCATTAATAGAAGACCTTGATAGATTCCCTTTTCCAGCAAGAAGGTTGACCTCTTTTCAGAATTTCTATTCACTGAACAAGAAGACATTGGCTACTACGATGATTACAAGTCGAGGGTGTCCATACAATTGTCTTTTTTGTATTCGGCCACGATTTGGAAGAAAATTTAGAAGCAGATCCCCTCAGAATGTTGTCAATGAACTCAAAGAATGTCTTAGTATGGGGATAGGAGAATTTTTTATTTATGATGACATATTTACTATCAGTCGGCAGAGAGTCCTTGATATTTGTGACAAGATAATAGATGAAGGATTAGAGGTTGAATGGAGTGTGATGACGAGAGTGGATAGGATTGATCGGGAGATGATAAAAAAGATGAAGAGAGCCGGGTGTACTCGGATTAGATACGGGATTGAGTCAGGAACAACTGAAATATTGAAAGTTCTACGAAAAGGAATAACACTTGAGCAGGTAAGGGAGGCATTCAGGATAACTAAAGCAGAGGGGATTTCAACTGTGGCATATTTCATGATTGGCGCTCCTACTGAAACAAAACAGCAGATAATGGAAACCATAAGAATGGCAAGGGAACTAAATGCCGCCTACACGAACTTTTCTATAGTCACTCTTTACCCAGGAACAGACCTATACTCGTTAGGCCTCAAAAGGGGAATCTTAGAGAGGGATTGTTGGAGAGACTTCTCCAAAAATCCGAGACCAAATTTTCAACTTCCATTATGGGAAGAAAAATTTACCAGACACGAACTAATCAAGATACAGTCCAGTGCATATAGCAGCGTTTATTTCCGACCAAGCTACATTGCTCGCAAACTATCGAAGATTTCCACTTGGAAAGGTTTAAGGGAAATAATAAGGCTGGGTTTTAAACTGATCCGATCATGGATTGCATCTCATAATCTACTATGAATCCTGGTCCTCTATACAGACTTTACAAATTGAGAAAAGATCAATGGCTTCCAAGAGAGAAATTGGAAGAGATACAGGTAAAAAGATTAAGAGTTCTCCTAAGATATGCTTATGAAAATGTAAAATACTATCGCAAACTTTTTGATTCTGTTGGAGTCAAACCCGAAGACATCAAAACTGTAGAAGACTTATCTAAAATTCCAATTACTACAAAATCACAACTCCAGAAGTTATCTCCTGATGAAATTATTGCTAAAGGTGTTGAGCCAGAAAAATGTGTTAAAATAAGAACCAGTGGTTCTACAGGGACACCTTTAGATATTATTCTTGCCAAGAAAGAGAAGCAATTCTTTGATATAGTTTGGATCCGGTCTTTTATGGAAAACGGCCTTAAATTTAGAGATAAAAAAGTCACTATCTGGTCTATCCCTAATTTGAGCACTCGCAAATACTGGTTTCAACATCTAGGAATAATGCGAAGAGAATACATCTGTTTTTATGATGATAATAGTGACCCTTTAGAGGCACTTCAGAAAGCTAATCCCGACATTATTAGCAGCGTTCCTTCTATCTTGAAGCTTTTAGCGGTGAAACTAAAGAAAAGAAAAAGTATAAATGTACAGTCACGTGCTATTTTTTCCACATCCGAACTTTTGGAGCGAGAAACTCGTGAGCTGATAGAGTCCACTTTTAAAGTTGAAGTATTTGATTATTATGGTTCCGAGGAACTTGGTTGTATTGGCTGGGAATGTAGTGAACATAAGGGTTATCACTTAAATATCGACACAGTAGTGGTCCAATTTATCAAGAATGGAGCGATAGTTACACCTGGTGAGAGAGGTGAATTGATTTGTACAGGTCTACACTCTTATGCCATGCCGTTCATAAGATATAAAATTGGAGATGTAGGCATTACCAGCGATAAACAATGTCCTTGTGGTAGAGGACTTCCACTAATGGAAAAACTGGAAGGAAGATCTGAGGATTTCATAAAGTTATCCAATGGCAAAATGATTGCCCCCACAACTTTCTTCATTATTATGCGAGGGTTAAAAGGAATAAAACAATATAGAATAGTACAAGAAGAGATAGATAAACTTATAATCTATCTGGTAAAGGGAAATGACTTCGAGCCAAGCATTCCCGAGCAAATAAGAGAAAGAGTTAAAAAGTGCCTTCAGGAAGATATTCATGTGAAGATAGATATCGTTGACAGCATACCAAGAGATTCCTCAGGGAAGCTCAGGTCTGTAATATCAAAGGTAAAAATCGATGAGGATGTTCTATAACAAAATAGGCAGCAAGTCTACAGCAGTAGTGTTAAGTTCTTTTGTGCCATTTGACAGAAAGATTTGGAACTCAGAGAAAGCAAAATCTGTCAGAGCAAGGGTTCAAAACTGCGACATTGATTGCTTGTTAGACTGCCATTGCGACGGATCGTTAAAAGAAAAGATAAGTTCATTCCTCTTCCTATTAAAAAAGAGGGCATTCCAATAAGAATGAGGATAAAAAATGGTTTTTCGTTCATTACTTGATTTATATCGGCTCAGAAGAAATCAATGGCTGAAACTGTCGGAACTTGAAAAAATACAACTAAGGAAACTCAGAAGAATTATCAAACATGCCTACGAAAATGTTCCTTATTATCGCAAACTTTTTGACTTGGCTGGAATAAGACCAGAAGATATCAAAACTGCAAGAGATTTAACTAAGATTCCAATTACCACAAGATTACAGCTTCAACAGTTGCCACCTGAAGAGATTGTAGCAAAGGGTGTAGACCTGAATAATTGCAAAAAGATTACCACAGCCGGTTCAAGTGGGATACCCTTAGTTGTTTTCTTAAGTGATAAGGACAGCAATTTTTACGACATGGTGTGGGCGCGGGCATCTTTAGCCAATGGAAAAAGGCTGTGGGACAGCACCGCATATTTGAAATTTCATTTCCCTCCTAAGTTTTGCTTCGAACGTCTTGGAATTTGGAAGAAGGAGATAATTTCGGTTTTAGATAACCCAGAAAAGCAAATCGAGACCCTAAGACGGGTTAGGCCTGATGTTATAAGAGGTAATGCCTTTGGACTCGTAAACTTAGCCAAAATCATAAAGCAGAAAGGAGTCGGAGGAATGAATCCCAGGCTAGTTTTTAGCATGGGCAGTGTTTTGGATCATCAGTCACGGGAGCTCATCGAGTCCGCATTTGGTGCAGAAGTGTTTGACTTTTACGGCACGACAGAAGTAGGCTGCATAGCTTGGGAATGTTCAGAAAAGAGAGGTTTTCACATAAACATTGATACCGTGGTGGTGGAGTTAATTAAAAAGGCGCGAGTAGCTGGCCCTGGGGAGATGGGGAAAATCATCTGCACCGGACTCCATTCTTTTACTATGCCCTTCATAAGGTATGATACAGGAGATGTTGGTATTGCGAACCATGAGAAATGCCCATGTGGGCGAGAGCTGCCGTTGCTAGAAAGTATTAAAGGACGCGCCGATGACTTCTTTATCTCCGCAAATGGCACTTTGTATTCTCCATCGGTTATCGTCAATCAGATTAAATTGATCTCTGGAATTAGCCAATTTAGAATCATTCAACGAAGCCTAAAGGATATCACGGCTCAGGTCGTACCAGGTAAAGACTTCTCTCAACACACAAGCAAGAAAATCAAAGAGACAATCGGAAACATTATGGGGAAGGACCCGAGCATTGAAGTGGAGGTTCTTGGGGTAATTCCTCTGGATCCTTCGGGCAAGATTAGGTCTCTTATATCCAAAGTAAAGAAGGAGTTCTAATGGAGGAATGTCCCTTTGTTTCTGTGACTGTGCCCGTTTTAAATCGTGAGAATGATATAGGGAGGTGTTTAAACTCCTTGTTAGCCCTTGATTATCCCTCTTTTGAAGTAATTGTAGTGGACAATGGCTCCACCGATAAAACCCAGGAGATTGTCTCTCGTTATCCCGTCAAAATGGTTGTAGAGCAGAAAGGAGGAGCCTATGCTGCAAGAAATACGGGAACAGAATTTGCCCGGGGAGAAATAATTGCTTTTACTGATTCAGATTGCGTTGCCGATAGAGATTGGCTTAAAAACTTGGTAAGAAATTACACTGATGAGAAAGTTGGAGGTGTGGGCGGACACCTTCTACCTTATAAGCCCAGCAATACTGTAGAAGAATTTCTGAGCTTCGGCCGTCTGGGAATCTTTCATTCTTCTGAAACCGTGGCAATACACAAGGAAGCCAAGCGGTTTCTGTCTGGTGCATTGGGCTCAGCAAATATGTCCTACCGAAGGAATGTCTTAAGGGAAGTCAAGGGGTTTTGGGAGGTTGCTGTCTTCTGTGGAGATTATGATCTTTGCTGGCGCGTGCAAAGCGCCGGATATGAGGTAGTATATGAACCAAAAGCAATAGTATGCCATAAGCTACGAAGCACCTTACCTGAGCTCGTCAAGCAATTCTTTCTGTTTGGAAAATGTCAACCCCTGCTTTTGAAGAAACAGCCCGGGGGTTTTTCCTACATCAAAATTAAGACTTACCTTTTTCCTAGCTACGAGTTTAGATGTAAACTACCCATACAAATGTTAGTCACCTTGGATTTGTGCAACCTCTTCATGTTGAGTCTAATTTTGATTTCTGTGCGCCCTTTCTTCTTATACTTATGTTTGGTGGTTTTGGTGGTGGTTTTATGGGGCGCTTGGCGTAGTGCAAAAGGGGTAGTGAAGGAGACAAAGAAAATAAAATGGTTCCTGTTATTTCCGTTACTTCATATTATCAGGAACTATTCTTTCATCATAGGAAGAATCATAGGGGGACTGAAACACAGAATAATAGCGATATAAAGGAGCTCGAAAAATGAAAGTCACCTTTATTTTTCCTCAAATGACAGTATGGGAATCACCACAATATTATTCAGGAATATCTTCTCTGTCGGCAGCATTAGAACGAGCAGGACACGAGGTGAGTCTACTTCATTGGATTTGCTAAGAAATATGAAAAGGAAATTGGTTTGTCCTTCAGTTGCCAATTTTGTGACAGTCTAATTCTAATAGATAGAGAAATTGTTAAGCTTCTGAAAGACGCAGGCTGTTATATAGTGCGTTTTGGTGTCGAGAGCGAGAACGATTATATAAGAAATGAAGTCTTGAACCGAGGTCTTACAAGAAAACAGATAATTAATGCCTTCAATAGTCTCAAAAGTGCTCTTAGAATTTACATTTAGTGGGCGAAAGCGGTAAAGAAATGAATATCTATTTTGAAATGGAGAGATAACTTATGGACAATACAATACCAAGAATATCAATTATAATTCCAACTCGCGATCGAAA
>SOIS01000026.1 GCA_004375965.1 Candidatus Cloacimonadota bacterium
CGTAAAGAGAATTCTTCTCAAACGGGGGAAACTTCGTATAAGTCGAGCAGGAAGAGGAACTCGCAATGACACAGAGACGGATAGGCATCCCGTAAAAATCTGCGATTAACGGGGCAGGCATGGGTCTATCCCTGTTAATATTAATTTTTATTGACAAAACCTTAATATTTGTTATATTTCCAAACATATGAAATCAGTTGACCTTCTTCTTTTACACCCACCCACAACATTTCGAAGTCCAACGAGATTAGGGCTCCACAACATGATAGCCGCTTCTGTTCCCTCTACTCCAGTATTCGAGATTTATCCTCTTGGTTTTCTATCAATAGGGGAGTACCTCGAAAGGCATGGATACCATGTATCCATCTGTAATCTGGCACTGCTTAACGCGGTTATGCCGTCGATACGACCAGAAGCCATTCTCCAACATACGACCGCTCGGATGGTTGGTATAGACCTCCATTGGGCAACACACGTCGATGGTGTGCTGGAACTTACCAAAATCATTAAGAGCATTCACCCAGATACCCACATAGTTGTGGGTGGATTCACTGCAAGTTACTTCTGGCAAGAACTTCTGAATTATCCTGAGATTGATTTCGTTATGCGAGGAGATTCTACAGAGTACCCACTCCTCTGCCTGTTGGATGTCCTGAAGAATGGCGGTAATTTAGAGGAAGTTCCAAACCTATCGTGGCGGGATAAAACAGGTGAAATCCGCACTACAGGATTGGAGTGGGTTCCGGACAATATCGATGACTATCGGACGGACTATTCATGGATCATTCGTTCTGCTGCCAGACACTTTGATCCAGTAAACCTCGTAATGAGCATTCCGTATCGTGATTGGCTAACGAACCCATCTGCTGCAGTGCTCACACAACGTGGATGTCCCAATGACTGCCTTTTATGCGGTGGTAGCGCATACGCATACCTGAATGTCTGTAATAGAAGGCAACCTGCTGTCAAATCACCAGCCGCTGTAGTGCGGGACATCGCTAGCGCTGCTCGAATTATGCGAACACGAATCTTCCTGGGATCTGATATGCAGGACCCGGGAGAGGATTACTATCAGGAGGTATTCCAGCGTTTCAAATCTTTGCGGATTAACAATCCTTTGATTTTGGAGGTAATTCAGCCTGCGCCATTTGAGTTCTTTGAGTCAGCTGTGGAATCTGCCAGCAGTGTCACTCTGCACATGTCGGCAGAGACCCATGACGAATCCTTACGAATGCAATTCGGTAGGAAATACACAAATGCAGCTCTGGAGCAAATGATCGAAGCAGCAATGGATGCGGGGGTTAAGACTGTTAGAATCTTTTTTGGCATCGGCCTTCCAGGACAGAATGAAACCTCAGTTATGAAGACTGTAGATTACTGTGGCAAATTGTTAAATCGTTTTGGACACGATAGAAGATTTATCCCTTTCATCTCAATCCTCGCTCCATATATTGAACCGGGAAGCCTTGCATTTGATGATCCAGAACGGTATAGTTACAGAAATTTCTGCTCTACACTTGAAGATTACCGAAACTCTATGAGACAACATTCCTGGGCTCAGACAATTGGATACGAAACGCTTGATATGGACAGAACTACCCTTGTTGATGCGACCTACAAGGCTACTATTGCACTTAACCGTCTTCTCGAAATGAACAGCCAAATAACCAGGAGCAACCGACTGCACGAAGAGGAAAGACTGAAAAGGGAATGGTACGCAGTTCAGGAAAATAAAAGTAGCAGGACGCGATGGCTCATTGGGGAATCAAGTATTTACACTTCAAGAGTGCGTGGATTTCTCATTAAACCATATGCATTCAGACCCTTAGGAATCCTGCGCGAAGTGTGCGTTGGACTGCGTAACTTCTTCCGAGACTCATTTGCTGGAGAAGCCAGAAAGGTAAAGTAACCTATCCTTCTTTTTCTCAAAGAATTATTCATTTAATTGCAGGGTGAAACCTGCTGGTACCCAATTATTAAGGGTGAAAGGGGATTTTGCTGGTATTTTGGGCAGAAAAACAGGAGATTTGCACAATAATTGTGCAACTTGATAATGGGTAGGGAAAAATGAATTACTAAGTTATGTAATATCATGCCTTAACAACACTACACAGTTCTGGTACAGTTCTTGCTCTAATTTATTATCGGATGAAAGGAGGTATGAAGTATGAAATATGTTGTGATGTTGTTAATTACACTACTCTTTGTTTCTTGTTGCAGGATTTGTGGACCTGATACGGAACCGCCAGCTGTTCCAAGGGGTGTAATAAGTATAACAGGAGATGAAAGAGTCTATTTACAGTGGTATCCAAATAGCGAGAAGGACCTTGCAGGATACAACGTTTACAGAGGATATTCGGCTGTTGGTTATTTTGACCTCATAGAAACAGTCTCGACGGAGTACTTTGTTGACTATTATGTAACAAACGGTGTTACCTATTACTATGCAGTGAGTGCTTTTGACGAGGCAGGGAACGAGAGCGACCTTTCCCCTGACCTTGTCTATGATACACCGAGACCAGAAGGCACAGATATGCTAAGGAATTATATAACCGACCCGAATGAATCCGGGTTTGATTTTTCAATGGAGTCGGTAATACATTACGACGATAGTCATACAGATATCTATTATGAATACGATACAACCTACGGGGTGCATTATATGAATTGTGCGGATGATAGCACAGACATACAGGATTTTGGATACACGGATGATCTTGATGACATAAACTATGCACCAGAGCAAGGTTGGTCATACCTTGGATGGGTGGAGTTGATAGTAGGTCATGGATATATAGTTTGGACAAGGGATGACCACTTTGCAAAGTTCAGGATAATAGAACTTGGTAATGGGTGGTGTAAATTTGACTGGGCATATCAGGTTGATAAAGGTAATAGAGAACTTGCTCTTCCGCCTGGCGAAAAATTGAACCAATTAAAAAACAATAAAAAAGAAGGAGGTAAAAATGATTAAAAAGATACTCTTTTTGGTTTGCCTTACAGCTCTTCTCTTCTCCCTTACCGCAGAGAGGGCGGAGGCACGTCCCCGTTGGAGTGGACCTCCCTGGACATGGGGATATTATGAAGTTACCTACTACCGCTCTTATCCATACTATCCAGGCTACCGTATGTATGACTACTGGTATCCCGATTATGTATGGTACCCATGCTGGTGGTATGATGAATGCTGTTGTTGTGACTACTACTGGGAACCATGTTTCTATTGCTGCTATTCGCCTGGATGGTTTGTGAGTTTCTGGATAGGCTGGAACTTATGTTCTTACTATTATTATCATCATTATTACTGTTATGAACCTTACCATTACTACTACCCACCACATTACTACAACTATTATGCATGGCGTGATAACCACTACCCTGACTACTACCGGGATGGATACGGAAGATGGAGGAACCACTATTACAATGGTGATAAGTCTTACAGAACCAATAATTACAGTGGAGGAGGTAAGAGTTATGCTTACCGTAATTTAAAGGGTAATTCTAAGCCTCTGATGGATTATGGAAAAGATAGAGTTCGTACAAATGTTGGCAAACCAGCACATAAAGGTCGTACTATTGAGGTTGCAAAAGCAGATCCTGTAAAGAGCCTGAGAAGTACCAAAAGAACTGAGAGTAGAGCAAGGGCATCCTCTCCAGTTAAACAACCAGTGAGTAAAAATCGCACAAGAAGTGAAAAAGAGACACGTCGATATAAACCCATAAAGGTTGCAAAGGATCGTCCTGTCAGTGTTTCAGAGAGGGAGACTTACGATAGGGATAATAAGAAGTCTGACAAGAGGTATGAGGAAAAGAAGGAAGTGAAAGGAAAAGAAACTACTTTTATAAAAAGACAGGATACAAAGAAGAAAAAGAGAAATGATGATAAATACGAGAAAAGAAAAGTTACCAATAAAAAACGAGAGGAGTCGGTGAAAAAAACATACCCGCGAGTTAGAAAAAGTTCACAAAGCTCTCGTTTTTCTTCATCCAACAAAAGGTACTCTTCTTCACAACCTCAGAACAGAAGGTCCTCATCGAGCAGTAGTAAAAGGAGAACGAGGAGATAAGGAATGAGGAGATTTACCCTGTTAGAAAGCTCCATGGCTTTCCATGGAGATGAAACTAAAATTCATTCCATAGCGACCACGTTGTCTAAAGTCCCGAAGCGATGCAATTTGCTACAGGTTTTGTGTAAGTTTCTAACGGGGTTTACTCTTATCTCGATTGCTTTGTTCCTCCTTTTCAGTATAGCAAGAGCACAGGAGGAGAGTGACTTTAAGGTTGATGTATCAGTAGATAAGGGAGATGATGCGACATATTATGACGAAGAGCCAATTTTTATCACATTCAGAACAACCGAGGATGCTTATATTATTATATATGGTATTGATACCAAGGGTAATCTCAATCTTATTTTTCCTGAATCAGTGAAGGAGACCGGATTTATAAGGGCAAACAGGACTTATCAAATTCCAGAAGATGATGATGACTTCAGTTTTAAGGTTCAAGGACCTCCTGGTGAGGAATTTATCTGTGCGGTTGCTTCATCGGAACCTTTAAGGATACCTGCCATTTTTAAAGAACAGGAAGAAGAGACCTATTTTCGAGTAGAAGGTGATATAGAGAGGGCAATAGAAAATATTACGGAAGATATACTTAGTGGCAGTAATGGAGCATATGCAACAGATGTTTGTTACATTTACGTTGAGTATGGGGAGGAGAGAGCAATCTTTCCTCCTCCACCATTTCCTTTGCCACCTTTTTGCTGTTTAATCGAGATAATCTCAAGACCGAGAGGTGCAAAAGTTTATCTTGACGGAAGGTATTTTGGTAAGACACCAACAGTAATAGCTGGTATTCCACCCGGTACACACAGACTCCTGCTAATTAAGAAAGGTTATTATAGGTATGAAGAAGAGATACATCTTTATCGGGGTGATAGGGAATGTGTAAAGGTACATTTGAAGTGGAAACTTTGGTAGAAGAAAGGACTTGACAGATGTTTACTTATCTGGTAAAAATTGTTAAGGAGTAAACATTATGAAAAAAAGAATAGTTTTTTTGGTTGTCTTACTTATGACAATCCCTGGATTTTTATATCCGATTGAAAAGACAAAGAGGGTAAAAAAAACTGAGGCAAAGAAAGAAGCAAAAAAGAACTTCATCGGGTTCAAGGATATAAACGAGGACGGTAAGAATGACCTTTTCAGGGATGCAAATGGTGACGGGATAAACGATGTGACCGGGAAAAAATATAACTGTCCGTTCCCTTTTGTTGACAAAGATAAGGATGGTAAGAATGACCTTTTTCAGGATGCAGACGGTGATGGAATAAACGATTTAGATACGAGTTTTGTTGACAAAGATAAAGACGGCATAAATGATAATGTAGTTGATTTTGATAGGGATGGCATTAATGATATATCCGGTAAGCCAAGTTTAAAGAGGAAAGATGTAAAGTCACTGAACCTCAATATTACAGATACCTTTATTGATAGAGACAATGACGGTATTAACGATTTACAAAAATCCGATAAGAAAAGCGAAACGAAGAGACCACAGATAGATCTCTTTAGTGATTATTTTATAGATAAGAACGGAGATGGAGTATCCGATAAATGGCAGAAAAAGAAGAAGATAAAAATTATAGAACCAGGGGAGAAGTCGAGGAAATCAACAGTTTCAAAGAAGAAGAAAGCAATAGTGAAGGAGAGATCGAAAAAGGAAAAGAGTGAAAATAATAAGAAAAGAGTAGATGAAAGGAAAGAAAAACGAAAAGAAACAAGAGATGATAGAAGGAAAACAGAATCCAATAAGAAGTCGCGGAGTAAAAATAAGAAATAGATTTTCCCATATTTATATTTTTCCTATTCTCCTCATTATTTTTTTAACATTCCCTCTTTCTATCAGCCCAAAGAGTATTCTTATTCCTATGGATATGACGCAGACTGACCATCTCAGGGCGTACGGCGTCGCATACTGGGTACTGGAGGAGGGTGTGGATGTTGAGTTGTTAATAAACTACAAAGGGGGTTCCTTCCTCTTTAATGATTTCAAGGGGGCAAG
>SOIS01000093.1 GCA_004375965.1 Candidatus Cloacimonadota bacterium
AGAAATCCTAAATAACTGTTTTATATTCATCTTTTTAAGTTGCTGTCATTGCGAAGGGCTTTAGTCCTGTGGTAATCTCATAATAAACTAACTTACATAAGTCATATTTCTTTGTAAATCCAGGCACTAACTTTCCCTTATGTTCGTAAGCCCTCCTTTTTAAGTTATTTTTAACACCTGTATAAAACGTTGTATCCCGCTTATTGGTTATTATATAGAGGTAATATTGTTTATACATTATTAAGTTCCTTGCGATTGCTTCAGTAGAAATATGAAAGAATACTCGCAATGACGCTTCTTTGACTCAATTACCCAATAACTCAATAACATAATAACTCAGTTTTTTAATCTCCCATACCTTTCAGGTGTTTCCGGTAGACACCTATAACAAACGGATCTGTTTCATAGTGTTTTTTACTACTAAGAAGCTCACGTATATCTTTATCATTTAATTGACTGAGAGCCTTAACTGCTTGCGCTCTTAAGCATCTCTCTTCACTATCAAGATATGGTATGAGTGCCTTTTTTATCCTTAACCTGTTATTTCTCTGAATGATTGAGTCTTGACCCTGAGCAATCCTTCCGAGTGCGGAAATAGTATGAAAAACTATCCTTCTATCCGAAGTCTCTTCAAGTGTGTTTAGTAGTGGCTTCAGAGCAGAATCACCTATGGCAACAATACCATTCTCACTGGCAAGCCGAACCGTAAAGAAAGAATCACTTAGTGATTCAATCAACTCCATAATTGTATTCTTATTCTTTATCCTTCCAAGTGCCCTCGCCGATGTAATCCTCACCCTCTCCTTCTCGTCATTAAGGCATGGAATAATAACACTTGTTGCTACAGTATCCCCTATCTCTCCAAGTGCATTTATAATAGTATTTCGCAATTTCCAGTTTTCCTTTTCACTTAGGGCACCTATAAGAGGGTCCACACTATTATTAGATTTTATCTTTCCAAGAAGCCAGAATACATTTCCCCTTTTATTCCTGCTGTCATCCTTGATAAGATTGAGAAGAAAAGGTTCGATGGAATCCGGGTATGCCTTAGCAAGTTCTTCTATTGCCCTCAGTTCAAGACCCAATTTTGTTTCCATTTTATTCTCTATCACATATGTGATTGCTTCCATCCCAATTTTTTTCAATCTCTCCCTTGCATTTCTCACTCTT
Source organism: Candidatus Cloacimonadota bacterium (assembly GCA_004375965.1). Lineage (GTDB taxonomy): Bacteria > Hydrothermota > E44-bin80 > E44-bin80 > E44-bin80 > SOIS01. Next base: position 1,171 of record SOIS01000093.1, read on the forward strand.
CTTTTGTTCTCTGCGACCCCCCATAAGGAAGCAACCTCGAAAACCCTATCAACAGGTGCTTCCTTCCCAAGGGTATCCCTTTGTGCATACTCCTCTTCTCCAGGTTCTTCTCCGCTCTCCACATCCATTCCAACACCGTAAACTCCGTCAGTCCAGATGGATTCATCATCCCCGGCTCTCGATTTGGGATACGTATCCCTTCCTCCAATATCAATGAAAGCCCCATATCCACCAAATCCCCTTGCACTATTTGCACTTCCTTCTCCCAGCTTTTCACTTGATGCATATAAATCATTACCCTCACAGTCTATGAAAATGCCGCAGGAATTTGTTAAACCGACACCCTGCCCACCGCTCGTTACATACGAATCATCACCTTTTCTGTCGATCAGAATACCAACTGCAAGATCATGTCCTTCCCCCTGTGACGGACCAAATCTGGAAAAATAGTGGTCATTCCCCCCTTCATCAAGAAGAATTCCAATGGAAAGATGAATACCTGCTCCCTGCGCATACTGACAGGCATTATAGTAATCATTTCCTCTCCTATCAAGCAGCATTCCGAGTGAATACCAGTAACTTGCTCCCTGTGTGAAGACCTCCGCATTATAGAAATCATTCCCTTCTGTATCGTATAAAAATCCTATACCACCACCTGCATCAGGTCTAAATCCCATACCAAACCCTTGTCCAAATGAGCGATAATCGTGCGGAAGTAACGGATGGTGAATATACCTACCACCAGCTACATAAATGTCATTCCCTCCTTTATTTATTAAAATACCATATCCAAATATTGAACCAAAACCCTGTGTCCAGTTAAAGCCCCTGAAAAAATCATCTCCTCCACCATCATAGATTATACCTTCTCCAACAAAACCAGCTCCTTCACTGAAATATCCCGCTTCATATAAGTCACTGCCTCCATTATCAATGATAATCCCTGTCCCAAAAAGTCCTGAGGCTATGGAGTTGTGATAACCTCTGTACACATCATTACCATTAATGTCTACAAGTATTCCACAACCAAATAGACCACTACCAATATTACAAACCTTCTTTGAAGAATAGATGTCATCGCCTGAAAGGTCTATTAGAATTGAAAAAGGATTGTATAGTATCCCTATACCAGATGCAAATCGCCCAGTATAATAGTCATTCCCACCGAGGTCTATTATAACTGCATAATCTCTATTATAAAAATTGACACCGCAGCCTCCTACTATAATCCTTCCAAATGCTGTTGTTGTATCCATCAGGATTCCATCCCTTATTTTCTCCAAATCAACATTTTCAAGCATAACAAGAGCTTCTTCAACGCCTTTCTGGATAATTACCGAAGAGATGAGAAGTGCGTTTCTATCAATTCTTTTAATATATTTAAGCAACGTATCTGATTTAAGTGATGTGGTATCAAATGGTAGGTTGAACTCCTTGTAAAGAATCCCTTTAAGACTGTCGGCTTCAAGCGAATCATCCTCATCACTCCAGATAATAGGTGCATTCACAAGTATCCTCTCCATCTCTCTTTCAGTAAGGTCATTGAACGATTTCTTAAGATATATTTCTGCCATGCTAAAAGAAGACAGAATAACAGAGATAGCACTATTCAGACCTTCAGGAAGTCTCTTCGATGTAAAACTGACGTCCTTTTTTGAACGATTTATCTTTATATCCTTTAACGAAAGTGGTACATCAATAAGATTAGATGTATGAATAAGAAGTTCTGAGATACAATAAAGGTTAATTGAATCACAAAAATCACCCTCATCTGCAAGAAAATCTGGAACATCAAGTGGATTATCCATCAGTCTTGTGACCACCTTCAGTCTGAATGTATCATCCGCTACCCACTTCCTGTCAAATTTCAGTTCATCAAGTGTGATATTATAACTTTCCAACCCTTGCTTAAGATAGTTCATTTCCTTACTACCTATCCCAACAGCAAAAACGGTGGAGATGTTAGATATTAGAAAAATCAATATAAAGAGAAAAAATGTGGTGAAGCAACTACCTTTTATGTATTTGATCTTTGACATTTCTCCTCCAATAAAGAATTTAATTGCATTTCATTAACTTACTATATCCTATTTTCCTTGCACTGTCAACAAAATTTTGAATGAACCATAGTACACCCCCTATTTATCCACTTTAAATCCCTTGACAACATACCATTTTCGTGTTAATAATATAAAGATAATAAGGAGGTGAGGAAAGAAATCAAAAAAAATTGCAATTTATTTTCTTTCTGGCATAAAAATTGCATATATAATAATCGAATAAATGTTTAGCAAAATGCGAAACTGCTCTCAAAATGCGAAAGATATTTCCGACCAGCGTTTTTGAAAAATTAGTAAGTTTATGTTATTCATAGTATTACAAGTTTAATGAACCTGGCATAGAATATGCAATTATAAATTCTTGTTATTTAAGTATCAATGGGAGAGAAATAACATGAAAAGAAACGGATTTACCTTAATAGAATTGATTATTGTTATTGCAGTTATTGGTATTATTTCAGCTATTGCTATTCCATCTTTTCGTTCAATGTATTTGAGAAATGCATTGGGTCGAGGTAAGGCTATGGTTCAGAGTACTATTCTTCGTACAAAGTCTCACATTGCTACTGGTACAGACGACTGGCAAATCATATTTGATGGAACAGCAGCAACGCATACCATATCATTGGGACCCATTGGAAGTGCTATCGAGGAAGTTGATACATTACCGCGTGGAATAACATTTTCACCAGCTGCCTTAATTACATTTGAATTTTACAGAGGTGGAACAGCCAATAGCAACCCACCAGGTAACCTTTCCTTCTCAATAATGGATAAAAAAAATGCGGGGTTCTTATTTACACTAATCCCGCAGATTGGTGAGGTGAAGATAGATGTCAAATAAAAAACATGGCTTTAGTCTAATAGAGGTTATAGTTTCAATGGTTATTTTTGCCGTTGGATTTGTTTTTCTGGCAGCTTTTGGAGCAGTAAATATTATGCATCTTCGCGTAAACCAGGTGAGGGCAAGACTTCATATCCTCACCGAGTCAACAACTGATGATATACAACGATGGATTAAGGAACCCACTCCAGCTCCTGGTGGACCAACACGATTTGAAGATATCTGGAACGATGGTGATCTCGGTGTACTCAATCCTGGTGATACATTAACGATTTACACATCTAGAACCATAACAGCAGTTGTTCTGTTCGATCATGTCGTTGGAACTACGCCATCCGCAACCGATGCAAGAATCTATGTAAGAATAATTTCTGACGGATTTTGTGGAGAAAAGACAATCAAAGACTCACTGGATTTCTGTCTAAGCAACTATGGAATGGGAGAATAAGATGAAAAAGGGTTTTTCATTAATAGAAATGTTAGTTGCTATGACTATTACTTGTATAATCCTTGCTATCACTGTGACTCAGTTTGTTTTGCAGAGAAAACACATTTATATGCAGGAAATGCAGATAAAACTTGACAGGGACACGCGCTTATCCTTAATATTTATAGGAAAAGAAATGAGAGAGATTGGGTTGGATCCCAAGAGAAGACATTCTTTTGGGATAACTGCTGGTAATGTTAACGCTCTCAATTATCTTATTGACAGAGACCAGGATGGCGTTGTGGATGCAGCAGATAATGGAAATATCTATCTCAATGGTGATACACTTGTTTTCAATAACGATGATATACTTCCAAATGTTATAGGATTAAATTTCTCATATTTTGAAAAGGGAGGTAATGAGATCCTCGTTTTTCCAATAAATGAGGAGGTTAGCCCCGGTTTCTTTGCAGACACCGTAACCATGATTGAGGTACGATTAACTACAGAAATGCGAGACGTGCGTGGAAAATTAATTGCTCGTTCAGAGCAAACCTCACAATTTGAGCGAAAAAACAGATAAGATAACCTATAAAGATTATCTTATGATTACATAGATAAAAAAAGAAGGAGTAAAAAATGAAAAAAGGCATTGCTCTTTTAACGGTTTTATGGATACTTGCAATTTTAACAGTCATAACTGGAATTATTGTTTTTCTTACAACCAGTGATATTGCATATACCTTTATATTCAACAAAGAAAGGATTGCGCTTGCTACAGCAGAATATGGAAAGAATACTGTCCTTTCTAAAATCCCGCAATATGAGCTCCTCTCACTAATGACAGAGAATGATAGTCTTTTCTATGATGGTTCATTCAAATCTGCGTTCAGATTCCAGATCAGGGATAACAAGTATTATCTTATATCTCCCATGCCATTCCCTCATGGAATTTTACAATGGGGTACAGGAGGAAAATGGTATAAGATTTTTAATTTTAATGCTGGTGGAAGGGTCTTTACCGCAAGAGGCGATATCGAAAGGGTAGTAGATGTCGGTGCAGCTTATGAACACCCTTTGACTGGTGGTGGCGGACCCATTTCAGGACCAGGACATACAATGTATTAACAAAAGGAGTCTAAAATGTTATTTCTAATTTTTTCACTTATCGTTTGTACTACAACACCAACAGATATTATAGAGCATTTAACGAAATCTGTCTTTGCACCTTCAAATACCCCTATGAGGGTTACAAGAACACATCTAAACCCTCAGGAAGATGAAATCTTCAAAGAATACATATATAAGCAAGGTTATAAGATGCGGATAGATGTAGACTTTGGAGATTCAACCATCACAACCTTTGTGTATAACGGGAAAAGAGGTTTTAATAGAGGTGGAGCTCTATCAAAAATTGGAAGTTTAGAAATGGTGCTTTTTGGGCGTAGATGCGGTTATCTTGGAACAATGGAGAAAATCTCTTTTCCAAGCTATGAAGCAAGAGATAATTTACTTGCCACTGGCAGACAGGGCAACAAACTCTATC
>SOIS01000124.1 GCA_004375965.1 Candidatus Cloacimonadota bacterium
CAGTTGGTAGAGCACGAGCTTCCCAAGCTCGGGGTCGCGGGTCCGACTCCAGTCGCCCGCTCATTTTTTTATCAACAGGGATCAAAAGAGATTCAAAGATATTTATAATTATATTTTTTTTATTCTCTTAAGTTTTCTTCAATTCCCTGTTAATTCTGTTTTTATATCACTATTCTCTTTCAATCCCTGTTAATTATGGTTTTTTATTCGTAATCTCTGTGCCCTCTTGAATTTCTCTTTCCACTTGACACAGTCACCATTTAATAGTAATATACTAAAAATTTTTAAGGAGGTGTTATGTTAAAGAGTTATATTGTTCTTTTCTTTATATTACTTACAATCTCACTTTTTGCTCAAACACAGGAGGATATTGAATATGCTCTTAACGAGATTGCAAAACCGCTCGGTGGTGTTGTTAACGATGCTGTTCTTCAAGACGCAAATACCCTTGGCGGTTTACCACATTTTCAAATCACTGGCGGCATTAACCTGAGAACCGTAACATTTAGAGACCCTAATAATCCAGAAAACAATGAAGAATGGACAGCGGGTGCAATCAGTTTTGAAGGCAGAGTTGGTCTATTTAAGGGGAAATCCATTGCACCGACTATAGGAGGATTTGGTTCTGCAGATCTCCTCCTGAGATTAGCGTTTTATCCAATGGGGGAGGAAAATGATAAGTATTTTGTTCCACTCTTTGGTCTCGGTTTGAAACTCGGGATATTAAGAGAATCTCTTATTACACCTGCAATTTCTATAACAGGACAGTATACAGGTTCTTCAAAGTTTGAACTCATTGATGAGGAGAGTGAAACATATGCTGAATTTACAATGAAGGTTTTTAGCCTTCGGGCTGATGTAAGTAAGAATTTGTTTATTGTCACTCCATATGTAGGATTTGGATTTAATATAAACTCCCTGGAAGCTGATATATGGTATTATGACCAGTTTTATTCTCCGGTTTACGATACTTATGAAGTCAGCCCATCAGCTACAAGGTTTTACGCAGGTCTCCATAAACAATTATTTTTTATAGGTATCAATTTAGAAGGTGGTTTATCAGGTGATACATTCTATTGGGCTCTCGGGCTTTCAGCAGGAATATAATAACATTTTAATTGTTAAAAAAGGAGCAAAAGTGCATAGAATATCTATTATTTTTCTTCTACTTATTTGCAGCTTTTCGCAAACATTAGGCCATCCAAGTCATATCCCAGTTACGAGACTAATTTCACCTGACAATTCAATACCATTGAGTTACAAAGAATGGAAGGAATTAACCTCAAATTCATTATCCGTCAGTATTGGTAATGTGGGTGTAACGGGAGGGGATGGGGGAAAGGTTAATGTCATTGTTAATTCTTCACTATATCCCAAGCTTACTTATTTTCTTGATCCGTCGACAGGGCAGTTTATTACTGATTTAACAAACGATGGATGGACAGTATCGGTTGATACAATGACGGCGAGTTCTGATCCTTTTGCACCAGAGACGTTGAGAAATTTTCTTATCAGCGAATATAACACAGGAAGTGTAGGGGCTATACTTGTAGGAGACCTTCCTATCGCCTGGTATCAAATGATGAATACTTTCTGGGGTTCACCACCCTCCTATACAGATTTTCCCATTGACCTTTTCTATATGGACCTCGACGGAATATGGCTCGACCAGTATAAAGAATCAGGTGGAAATCTTATTCCCGGCTCAGATTCTATCTATGATACCCATTTAGGAAATATGGAAGCAGATATATTTATAGGGAGACTCACTACCTCTACAGTTGGTGATGATAGTACATTGTTGTATGAGTATTTTCAAAGAAATCACAGTTACAGGGTAAATAATTTCGAACTTTCAAGAGAAGCTCTTTTCTATATCGATGATGACTGGGAATATTGGACCAGCGAATGGGCGGGACAACTTGGTATGGTTTACGATTCTATACTTGTTGTAAATGATCCAGAGACAACGATTGCAGATGATTACAGAACGAGGATAACAATTTCACATGAATGGATCTCGGTCTTTGCCCACTCCTGGCCTCAGGGTCACGGTTTTAAATACAATGGTGGTAACTTATGGAGCTGGTTCTATTCTTACGAGATACCTGGAATAAACCCTATTGCAAATTTTTACAATCTTTTTGCCTGTTCAAATGCTCGATATACAGAATCTGATAATTGTGGGGGAATGTATACATTCCGAACTTCCTATGGACTTGGTGCACTTGGTTCTGCTAAAACAGGTAGTATGCTTGAATTTCAATACTTTTATAGTCCGCTATCGCAAGGTAAATGTCTGGGGGATGCTTTCAAAGAGTGGTTTGCTATAATGGCTGAGGCATGGGGAGATACATCAAGGTCATGGTTTTATGGTATGACACTCATAAGTGATCCTACACTAACTGTTATAGATTCCTTAACCGCTATAGCTGAGGCACCTGAAATGAAGAAGAGCGAAATCAAACTTTATATCACGCCCAATCCTGCATCTCATTATGTAGAGTTTCAATTGAGTGATAATGAGAAAAAACTCGTAGAACTTATAATCTACGGGGTTGATGGTAGAATTGTTTGGAGAGAAAAGAAAGAATGCACTTCTCTCCTGAGGTGGGATTGTGGCAAGATTCCTGCGGGTATCTATTTTTCCAATATAATTACTCCTGATAAGAGATTTTCAAATAAATTGATTATCTTGAAATAGATTATCCACTAAGACACTGACAATTGACCGCTGACCACGGACCGCCGACGGCGGCAATAACAGAGAAAAGATAATGGACAAGAAAAAAGGACATTATATCGGGACGGAAATAAATGAGAAGTGGTGGAGTAGGTACAGAGGAGAAGGTTTTTTTGCAAGAGGAAATGGTGAATACTGGTTTGATGAGGATTTCTTCTATTTTCGCAGATACCTGACAAAAGAACCGATTAAAATCCCATTCAATAGAATTCAGGAGATAAAGACAGGTAACTGGCATGCCGGTAGATGGTGTGCAGGAATCCCTGTTATAAAGATTGTCTGGAAGAAGGATGATTTACACTTAAGTTCGGGTTTCCTTGTTTCAAAAGATAAGACTGAAATAACACGATTAAGACTGTTCTTAGAAAGCAAAATTGAGTAGATAAAATTCTGTTTGATTGGTTTTATTAGTTTGATTAGAGGAGAATGAACGACGACCAGAGGAAGAAGTCAATATATTCCCCTCTAAAAAGAGAGGTGTCTGCATGCTATATGCTACGATAGTATGAGATTGCTTCGGAAGTAAATATGAAAGAATACTCGCCCCGTTAAATAGGAAGAAGTTCTGCAAATAATGGTATTTAACGGGGCTCGCAATGACATGCCTTTTTGGAGTGCAATGTTAAATTATAATTCCTTAATTAAGCGGTTGGCTATTATAAGTCTCTGGATCTGGTTTGTGCCTTCAAATATCTGTGTAATCTTTGCATCGCGCATCATCTTCTCAACAGGATAGTCCTTCATGTAGCCGTATCCTCCGAAGATCTGAACTGCATCCGTTGTGACCCTCATTGCAACATCGGATGCATACATTTTTGCCATTGCGGATTCCTTGCTATAATTCTTTGCCCCAGAATCTATGTATCGTGCAACGGAGTAAACGAGTGCTTTTGCTGCTTCTATCTCTGTTGCCATATCAGCAAGCATTATCTGGATAGCCTGGAAACTTGCAATAGACTGACCGAACTGGAACCGTTCTTTTGCATACTTGACTGCTTCCTGAAGAGCCCCTTCAGCAATACCAACGGCGAGAGCACCAACACCGGTTCTTGTTAGGTCAAATGTCCTCATTGCAATAATGAAACCCATTCCTTCCTTTCCAATAAGATTCTCCTTTGGAATGCGTGCATTCTCAAAGACAAGTTCCGTTGTAGCGGATGCTCGTATACCGAGTTTGTTCTCCTTTTTTCCAAATGAGAAACCATCTGTTCCCTTCTCAACAATAAAAGCGGAAAGACCTCTTGGACCTCTTTTTGGGTTTGTCGCTGCAATAACTGAGTATATTTCTGCTTCTCCACCATTTGTAATCCACTGCTTTGTTCCGTTAAGAATATAGTAGTCTCCTTCCTTTATTGCAGTTGTTTTTATTCCTCCAACATCAGAACCCGCTCCTGATTCTGTGAGACCAAACGCTGCAAGTTTTTCTCCCGAAGCAATTGGAGGAAGATATTTCTTTTTCTGTTCATCACTTCCGGCAATCACTATTGGTTCAGCTCCGAGTGCACTTGAAGCATAAGAGGTTGCAACACCAGCACAGACTTTAGCAATCTCTTCTGTGACAATGCAAAGGTCGAAATTTGCCATTCCTGCTCCGTCATACTCTTCTGGAATGAATATTCTAAAAAGGTCTGCCTTTGCCATTTCCTTTATGATTTCCCAGGGGAATTCTTCCTTCTCATCCAGTTCCTGTCTTACAGGAAGTATTTTATCCTTTGCAATATCCTGAACAACCTTTAGTATCATCCTCTGTTCTTCATTCAAAAAATAGTCCATTCTTCCTCCTTATAGATTTATTCTTAATCATATAGTGTTTTTTTACCATAAAGGTTCTCTCAAAATCTTTATTTTATACCATAATAAAAGAGGAATGTCAAGGTTGAAGAAATAATACACAAACCATAAACTAAATTAAAATTAAGAAGTTTAGAGTTTAATTATTGGGTGTGAACTTTTTTTCTTAACTTGACAAACTGGTTTCTTTCTGATATATAAGAGGGGATAAAGATGTAATGAAAGAGAGGAGGATATATGATTGATGGTGTGCGGATAAAAAAAATGAGGGTTATACCCGACGAAAGAGGAAGATTGATGGAAATACTTAGAAACGATGACGAGATATTTGAGAAATTTGGGCAGGTATACATCACTACCGCATATCCAGGTGTTGTTAAAGGATGGCATTACCATAAGATTCAATCGGATAATATGTGTGTTGTAAAGGGAATGATGAAGATTGTACTTTATGATTCAAGGGATAACTCGCCTACTAAAGGAGAGGTAAACGAATTCTTTGCTGGTGTTCACAACCCAATCCTCCTTCACATCCCTGTTTTTGTTCATCATGGATTTAAATGTATTGGAGAAGAGGAAGCAATTGTAGTTAATGTTCCTACCGAAAGGTATAATTATGATAATCCTGATGAATATCGTATAGACCCACATAGCGTCGAAATTCCTTATGATTGGGAATTAAAAGAGGGATAAATTAACAGCTCTCAATCTCTTGAAATCCCTGTTAATAATAAAATTTATTATTCCGTTGTTTATATTTTAATAATATATATTGAGAAGGAGAGAAAATGAGACTTCTTGTTACAGGAGGGGCAGGTTTCATAGGAAGTAATTTTGTGAGGTATATTCTTGAAAAAAGAAAGGATATAAGAGTAATAGTTCTTGATGCACTCACCTATGCAGGTAACCTTGATAACTTTTCTGATTGGATGTGGGAAGATGCAAACTTCTGTTTTTTTCACGGTGATATAAGGGATGAAAATCTTGTAAGGAACCTGATGAGAAATGTGGATAAGGTCATCCATTTCGCAGCAGAAACCCATGTTGATAGATCCATTGATAATTCCGACCCATTTATCTCAACAGATATAAAGGGGACCCAGGTGCTACTTGAGACAATAAGGAGAGTACCAGTAGAAAGGTTCATACATATTTCAACAAGTGAGGTATACGGAAGCGCTGAAAAGGTACCGATGGATGAAGAACATCCCCTGAAGCCACAGAGTCCTTATGCAGCTTCTAAAGCTGGTGCAGACAGGCTTGCATATTCCTATTTCCTTACTTATAACCTTCCTATTGTAATCATCAGACCCTTTAATAATTATGGTCCAAACCAATTTCCTGAGAAACTTATACCACTTTTTATAACAAATGCTATTGAGGATAAACCTTTACCTGTTTATGGAACGGGCAAGAATACAAGGGATTGGGTTTATGTTAAGGATTGTGTTAAGGCATTTGAGAAACTTGTTGATATAGAGATAGAAAAGATAAGA
>SOIS01000033.1 GCA_004375965.1 Candidatus Cloacimonadota bacterium
TGTCTCAGGGCAAAAGAATGTAGGGTATAAATTCTCGGAAATTCGGATGACATTGTTTCGAGGCTACTGTTAATATAATGCCTTAATTCCGATGCTGCTGCACGGGTAAATGTAAGGGCAAGAATTTCATTTGGCGCGATATGCTGTTGAGTTATTAACCAAAGAATTCTTCTTGTCATGGTTAATGTCTTACCTGTTCCTGGTCCTGCAAGGAGCCTTGCAGGTGAGCCTCTATGGCTTGCTGCTTTCTTTTGTGCTTCGGTTAAATTTTCATCCCATTGAAACATATTTACCTACCTCAAATTTGATTAAATATATATTTATTTTCATACCTTCACTCCCCTCCCTTTCCATTCCTTTAAAGAAACTATAAATCTCACAACTTCGACTTTTTCTTGAATATTCAGATTCTCAGCAGGATTATTGATTATGTAAAGTTTTGGATTTGTAGTTGCGTCAGCGACAACATAAAGCCAGTACTGCTCCTTAAATCTCTTTGCTTTAAACCATTCATTGCAAGTCAAAGCAACCTGACCTTCATTCTTTCTCGCTTTAACCTCTATATATCTTGTTTCTCCATCCCCTTTTGATCTTAAGTCAAATCCAAGATTCTCCTTTGAAACATCCTCTGGTTTTCTTCCTTGATTTTTTTCGTATCCCATTGCAATCTCCATACCTATTCTTTCTATCTCCTTATCACTTATCATGTCTCTGGAAATCGGTGGTTTTACAAGAACTGCGCCTAAAAACTTTGGCATAGAGATTGTCAAACTCACTTCCTGCTCTATTTCCTTCTGCAATGTTTTTAAAGCTTCTTCATATTGTCTTTTTCTCTCTTCTTTATTCCTGATAACAATATCTACTTTTTCACCTTCTGCTTGTCTCTCATACAGTTCAGCAAGATCAGCATCAAGTTCGCCTATTAAATATTCCAAAGACTTAATTCCATATTTTCTCTTTATTTTCGCTTGTCTCCTTCTTTCATCAACTATATCTTGCTTGTAGTTTTCAACCGCATCTATGGCATATTTTTGTGCTCTTCCCATGGTCATATCTGTCATTGTTGGTTCGTTATTATCTTTCGGAATAAAATCCCATAAAATTGCAGGATTAACCTCATTTAGCTCTTTTCCATTATCATATATTGTTATAAGACGCTTACCTGCGACTTGTCCTTTTCCGTCTTTTACCTCTCCCTCAAAGAACCACAAAACACCATCGTATCTCCCAGAGGGATCTTCAAATACTGCCCCTTTCTGCAATTTGGTAAAGTAATTTTTACTCACCCACTCAAGCAGAGCCTCAAAGAGTGAATGTCCAAAGGATATAAACTCTGCATCGGGATTTTTGAAAGCAATATCCTTATCAAAGGTTGCTTTGGGATAAGACTTCGGAATAGAACCATATCTATTTTTAAAATCAACTCCCTCTGCTATTTTTCTTATTTCATAAGTAACTGAGTCTATTGCAATAAATCCATCCCTTCTAATTCTAAATTTCCCGCCAGTTTTCTTGAATGCCCTTTTAAAAAACTCCTCTACGTACTCTGGAATCAACCTATATTCTTTTGCTTTTTCAGCCATTTCTTTTATTCTGGTATAATCGATGTGTCTTGTTGCAAGACTCTCTCCCAACGCCTCCTTGACCTTTGTAATATACTCTTCATCCACTTTAATATCGAGTTCTTTTATTATTTCATCCATACTTCTTGCATTGGCTACCGCCTCTAAGATGAGCTGATAGAGATTTTTCCCGTAGAATATATCACCAATAACATCAAACACCTTATCGCTTCCCATAGCCTTTCTAATTTCCTCGAGTTTA
>SOIS01000083.1 GCA_004375965.1 Candidatus Cloacimonadota bacterium
CTCTCAATGACACCTACTTCTTGTCATTGCTTGCCCCGTTAAATTACGTTATTCTTTCTTGTAGTATGTATTTAACGGGGCGAGTATCTCTTCTCGCTCCGCTTATGTGAAGTAATCTCTGTGTTTGGTGTTTTTGGAGTGCAACGAGTCCTCTCGTTGCAGTTGCCCAAAGTAGACATTTATTCTTTCCCGAAGAGCTTTTTGAGTTCTTCCTTTGCTTTTTTCTTTCTCTCCTCTGATTTATCAATTTCCTCACTGTCCTTATATTTAAAATATCCGCAGAAATTTCCCCTTTCCCTATCACTCACCCACTCACTTCTCGGCTCCCTGCACTTGTTATGCGCATAATCATCGTAAAACCTGCAATTAAGACAGCAATGGAGGTACGAGCCACAGTAAGGACAGAGTTCCTCCCTCCCCACCTTCCCCTCAATTTCAATCTCCTTTTTACATTTATGACAGACTTTCATATTCTCTCCTATCATTTATGACTGACTACTCAGATTTTTGTTAGATTACACAGATGTTGTATAAAATATAAGTCTCCACCCAAAGATTGTCAAGAAAATAAGAGAGGTTTTATCTGTACTCATTCGTGGTAGAATTTTTATGTTGCAATGTTTTATAAAAAATGATATTATTTAACTGTCATGGATTGGAAAATGAAAAGCATCTTATTTCTCATTATAATTCTCCTTTCAGGGTGTTCTGTAAAAAGGAATGTATTTCACGATCCACATTTCTTTTACGATAAAGAAAACTACACTATTATTCGGGTTAATCCTGAAACAAGGGATGAGGATATAGCGGAATATATTATGTGGGTCTCAAAAGATTATAAACCTAAATCGGGACAAAGAAAAAAGAAACCAAAACCTAAAAAATATATTGAACCTATATACCCAACGCGCGCTCAAAAAATGGGTTATGAAGCAAGAATAACACTCCTTCTTAAGGTTAATTCAACAGGAGTAGTAGAAATAGCAAGACTTCTCGATTATTTCGCAAATAGTAGAAAACTTGAGAGAAAGCTTGACGAAATTGAAAATTTGTTAGTAAAATCCACGCTTGAATCTGCCATTAATACAGAATTCTATCTACACTATAATGAGGAAGGTAATCCGGAATATGGCTATATGTATTACACTATTAATTTTGTATTAGAGAATAATTAGTATCTATGGGTCTCATTTCCTGTCAGTTTCATACTGGATTACAAAAAAAAAACACTTTCCAGCTCGTTTAGTTCCGTAACTATCTTAACCTGTAACTCTCTTTCCCATCTTACATCCTCTATCTTCCATCCCATATTCTCTTTTTACTTCATTAGATCTACGGATAGAACAAAGTAATTGGGAACGATATTGATCCTATTTCTGTATCTATGTATACCTTCCCCTCGATCCTGAAGTCTGCTCTCTTATCCTTCACAGCCTCAAGGATCGCAGCCCCGAGATTGAGATAGTCTATCGTGAGTTCAGTGGAAACTGTCTTTTTCCTTACTGCCTTTATTGTTATTCTCTTTAATGTACTTCCGTTTGCCGCATTTTTTTCGTTGATAAAGAAAGAGTAGTCCAGCCTATCAATCACTGCATCAATATCATTTGGGTTCGTAGCCATTATGTCAAGTTTAAGTGTCATATCAGAAAGAGTGTAATCAATAAGACTCACTCTTACCAGACTGAAATCCAATTCCTTAACAGCCAATCTCTTCATAAACTCTTTGCATCCAAATGAAAGTGTGAGCAAAATTAAAATGATAACTATCTTTCTCATCTCTCCTCCTTTCTTCTTTGTTGTGCTCCTG
>SOIS01000068.1 GCA_004375965.1 Candidatus Cloacimonadota bacterium
GTATATAGCGCTATTCTATTTCTGACAAAAGTGGAGCAGGGAGTTAATGTATCACCCGCTTGTCTTACATGATACTCAACTACAGTAAGACTGTCTCCGTGAATACCGAAAAGGCTATCTATTGCTTTTTCTGCTATTGGACAATTAGGACAGTGGTGATACGTAAAAACCTCTATTACAACATTTCTTTTGAAACCGGTTGCAGGTGGTGGTTCTGTCTCTTTATCTTTTGTGCAACTGATAAAGAGCGTTGAAAACAGAACTAAAAGAACAACAGTTATAGAAGACTTCTTCAATTCTCCTCCTTTCAATCCATACTATTTTAGTGTAATTTATATAATTTGTCAAGTTTTTTTTGTGTTTTTTAACTGACCTTTGCGCCTGGATCTATCTCTTTATCAATTGTAAGAAGGACAAGATCATTCCCCTTGGTTGCTGCCAGAAGCATTCCGTTCGATTCAATCCCCCTGATTTTTGCAGGTGTTAAATTCGTAACTACAATAATGCTTTTGCCAACAAGCTCTTCAGGCTCATAAAATTCTGCAATACCTGCAATTATCTGTCTTTTCTCACCGCCAATATCAACTATCATCTTTGTCAATTTCTGTGCATTTTCGACCTTCTCTGCACTCTCTATAGTTGCAACCTTCATTTCAACCTTTGAAAAATCTTCAATGGAAATAATGTCAGCCATTTTCAACTCCTCTATTCCAAGTTTTTCCTTTTCAATTTTTATTGTCTCATTTTCGACCTTTTTAAAAAGAATCTCTATCTTTCCCATCTCCTTGTTTTCAGGTATTCTCGGTCTTCCTATACTATCCCATTCATTTTTGTTAATATCTAACATCTTGAGTATCTTCCTGGAAGTGAAAGGAAGATACGGTTCCATAAGGGTGGCAAGTCCATCAACAATCTGAATACAGGTATTGATTGTCCGTGAGCATTTATCTTTATTCTTTTTTATATTCTCCCATGGTTTTGTTTTATCAAAATATCTGTTTGCCTTCTTTGCTAATTCCATCAAAGCTTTTATTCCTTTCTTTAACTCAAAACCTTCTATCTTTTCCTCCATATTATTCTTTGTCTTTAGAAGGAACTCAAGCATATATTTGTCTTCATCTTTTAAATCATGTGCTCCTGGTACTTTTGAGGAATAGCTTCTACTGATAAAACTAATTGTTCTATTTACAAAATTTCCCAGTATGTTAGCAAGTTCATTATTGACCTTATTCTGAAAATCATCCCAGTCAAAGTCTGTATCCTTATTCTCTGGCAAATTCACAGAAAGTGCATACCTTAACAAATCAGGTTCAATAGTATCAAGAACCTCATGAAGCCATATTGCTCTCCTTCTGCTTGTCGAGAATTTTGCCCCTTTCAAATTAAGAAACTCGTTTGCAGGGATTTCTGATGGAAGTATATAATCACCATGAGCAATAAGCATTGCCGGCCATACCATGGCATGAAAAACAATATTATCCTTTCCAATGAAATGGATGAGTCTTGTTTCAGGATTCAACCAGTAATCCTTCCACAAATCAGGTTCACCAATTTTAGAAGCCCATTCTATTGTAGAAGAAATGTACCCGATTGGAGCATCAAACCAGACATATAAAACCTTATCTTTTGCTTCTTTTAATGGAACAGGAACACCCCAGCTCAGGTCTCTTGTAATTGCTCGTGGTTTAAGCCCCTCATTAAACCACCCCCTGCAAAATTTTTTCACATTATTTTTCCAATGTTTTTTTGTCTCAATCCATTTTTCGAGTTCAGGTTGAAGGAGATCAAGTCTGAAATACCAGTGTTTTGTTTCTCTCAAGACAGGAGTATCACCACATACCTTACATCTTGGAGAAATAAGATTTTCTGGATCAAGCCACCTTCCGCAACTTTCACACTGGTCACCCCGTGCTTCATCGCAGCCGCAATAAGGACAGGTTCCCTCTATATATCTATCTGCAAGGAACCTCCTGCAGTGAGGGCAATAGTACTGCTTTATATTTTTTGTTACAATATAATTCTTATCGTATACCTTTATGAAAAAGTCCTGAGCTTGTTTATGATGGAGTTGAATTGATGTTCTGGAGAAATTATCATGGACTATACCCATTCGCTCAAAACTATCTTTAATATTATCGTAATAGTAATCTACAAGAACCTGTGGAGACTTACCGGCACCCTCTGCCTCTATTGTTATCGGCACTCCATTCTCATCCGTTCCACAAATATGTATTACATCCCTCTTCTTCAGTTTCTGATACCTGTAGTATATGTCTCCTGGTAGGTAAGCGCCAGCAATCTGACCAAGATGGATTGGTCCATTAGCATAAGGAAGTGCACTTGTTATAAGTATTTTATTCTTCATCTTTCTTCTGTCTTTTAAGAAAACTACGACGGGGAAATATTTTCCACATCCGCTTTTCAGGAAGTTTTATCTTTGACCGATGAATAATCTCTTCCGAATCATCCTCATATTGAACTGTTATCTCTTCAGTAAAGATATTTATCTTTGTAATAATGCTTTTTCCTTTCTCGGTCTCTAACTTCGTTCCAATCTTAGGATACTTCTTTAATTCATTCGCATAAAACTCCTCTTCGTACGTAAGACAACACATTAACCTACCACAGACACCTGAAATTTTCTGTGGGTTAATATTTATATCCTGATTCCTTGCAACCCTAATCGTTACAGGTTGAAATTCCTTTAGGAAAGTTCTACAACAAAAGGGTCTTCCACACAAGCCAAGTCCTCCTATCCGCTTGGCATAATCCCTTACCCCTATTTGTCTCATTTCTATCCTTGTTTTAAAAGTGGCTGCAAGGTCTCTAACAAGATTTCTGAAATCTATCCTTCCATCTGCTATAAAGAAAAATTTCAGTTTGTGCTTGTCAAATTGACACTCTACATCTATCAACTTCATCGGTAGATTTTCACTGATAATCTTTTCTTTACAAAACTTATATGCTTTATCTCCTAGTTCATTGTTCTTTTCCCATTCAAGAATGTCCTCTTCAGTAGCCTTCCTTTCTATCTTTCCTTGAATATAGGAATCCTTGATATAATCAACAATATTAACTACTCTGCCAAACGTTTCTGTATCATCCTCTCTCTTCACTATTACATGGTCGCCTTTTTTAATCTCAATGAGTTTGGGATTTTCAAAGACATTCTTTTCTCTCTCTCTCAAAATTACTTCGTAAAGCATTTATCCTTCCTTTAATCTATCGTAAACTACATTTGAAATAAGTTCTGGATTGATATTTCTTGAAATGTTAATGAGGGAATTCCCCAGGAGTTCTACCGTATTTATCAGTTCGTCCATTGAATATTTTTTATGCACAGAACGGACGTAATTTTCAATATCAGGATTTAATAAGTTGTCCCCGGTCATTACAATATTAATGTCTCTAAAAAGTGGTAAAAGAAAGCTTATAAATTTTTCTAAACTCTCTTTGTTAAATGTTTCACTTAGTTTCTCATAGTCCTTTTTGATTACAATTGTTTTCAAAAGTTCTCTCTCCACTATTCTATCTTCATCAAGAAATTCCATTACATTTTTAATACTTCCATTTGAAAGTAAGCAAATTAAATCAATCTCTTCATCTGTAAGTTTTTCTTTTTTTAACAGGTATCCTTTTATCTCTTCTCTACTCAATCTTTTAAAAGTTATTTTTTGACATCGCGACCTTATTGTAGAAAAAAGTCTTTCAGGTTGGGATGAAGTAAGAATTATTGTTGTATCCCTCGGTGGTTCCTCTAATACCTTCAGAAAGGCATTCTGTGCTTCCTCTGTCATTGCTTCAGCATCGATTATAATAACTACCCTCTTATTTATATCGAATGGCTTCATGAGAAGCATTTCCTCTACATCTCTTACATCATCTATAGATATAACTTCTGTTTTTTGATAAATATGTATCTTACCTTCCTTGAGTAACTCATTTCTGCTATTCTCTTCTCTGATTTTTTTTGGAACAGGAAAGAGGATTTTAACATCTGGATGAGAAAACAGATCAATTTTTCTGCAGGATGGACACTTTTTAGCTGATGTATCGTTTGGACAGGAATCTGTTTTATGTATCCGGCAATTCATTGCCTTTGCAAAGTTAAAAGAGGTAATTGTTTTTCCAACTCCTTCTGGACCGCAAAAAAGATAAGAAGAAGCAATCCTTCCCTTTTTTAATGATTTCTCAAGAAGTTTTTTAACCTCTTTCTGTCCAATTATTTCATTAAAACTCATCTACTTTTTTTAAGAAATGGGATTGGGTCAACTGGTTTGCCATTTTTGCGTAATTCAAAATGAAGTTTTGGACCTTCAAGTGATCCTGTATCTCCAACACTTCCCACTACCTGATCCTTCTCTACAATATCCTTTAGATTAACCTTTATATCCTGAAGATGTGCATAAAGAGTGTAATAGCCCTTACCATGGTCAACCAAAACAACATTGCCGTAACCAAGAAACCTATCATTATAAACAACTTTACCCTTTGCTACAGCATGAACAGGGGTTCCAAGAGGAGCCTTAATATCAATTCCATTATTTTTTACTGTAGTTCCATACTTGGGATTGACCTGATTACCAAAGGTTGAGATAATTTCTCCTTTCACTGGCCATTTAATTTCTCCAATTACCTTCTCGAAGTAGTTTTTTGCTCCTTCCCTTCTTTCTCTCTCTCGCCGTTCCTTCTCAAGTTTATCTATTAATGCTTCTATTTTCAGTGCTGATGCTCTCAGTTCCTTTGTGAGTTGTTCTTGCTGTACCCTCTGCTTTTGTATAGATTCAAGCATTTCCTGCTTTTCTCTCTTCTTACTTGAAAGAAATGTTGTTTCTTTCTCTGCTTCAACATTTATTTTTTTCATCTCATCAAGGTTTGTTCTTAAGAACTGTTTTTTCGCCTCCAGCTCGTTTTTTAAAGCAACGAGCTCATTGAAAATTTTCTTATCCTGTTCAGCAATGATGGTCAGATACTCAAACCTTTTTATTGCATCAGTGAAGGTTTTTGCAGTTAAAATAATTTCAATAGCTTGCATCCTTCCCTTTTTGTAAATTGCTCTAAGCCTTCTATTTAATATCTCACTCCTTGCCTTTTTTCTTTCACTAAGAACATTAATTACTCGTTCTGTTTTATCAATCTCCTCGGAAATAATGTTTTCTTTATTTTTAAGTGCTTTGAGGAGTCTTTGTGTCAATAAAAACTCTTCATCTATCCTCGATATCTTTTCAAGAATATTTCTCTCAGATTTTATTAAGTCTTCAGTTTTTTTTGCTGCTTCCTTTAATTCTTCTCTTAATACCTGTAGTTTCGACTCTTCTACAGCAATCTTGTCAGAAAATTCATCGCCAACGAGATTTACAAACAGAAACAAGAAAGAAGCAAATAGTACATAAATCTTTTTCATATCTTTTATATACCATAAATCTATTGAAATTGCAAGAAAATAATTAGTTTATCTCATATGGATCACTAAAAATATTGAAAAAGGTGCAACTACAAAATAAAGGTGACAAAAAGGCTTGACTTTTTGAACATTGTTATGTAAAATAGAAACGCTTGATTACACAGTTTATACAACAGATTACACCGATTGCAAGGAAAATTCATTAATTTCGATCTCTTATTAAAATCTTATCAATGAATTCTAATAAGACAATAATAGAAAAGATATTTGAGAAACATTCCTTAGAGGGGATTGAGCCAGGGAAGGTTGTATGGCTTGATATAGATTACCGTGCTGCGAGGGATTTTGGTGGTCCAAACGTCGTTAAACATCTTACAGAACACTTTAAGGATAATCGGATAGAAAATCCAGGAAAAACCTTTTTTACATTTGACACATGCGCACCTGCAAAAACTATTGCGTACGCAAATAGCCAGCAAAAATGCAGGTTATTTGCAGCAAACGAGAATATAAAAGTCTTTGATGTTGACATGGGGATCGGAAGTCACGTTGCCATTGAAGAAGGACTTATATATCCCGGCGTTACATCAGTAAGCACAGATAGTCATATGAATATTGTTGGTGGAATAGGCGCATTTGGACAGGGTATGGGAGATGTGGATATTGCATTTATCTTTAGAATAGGAAAAACCTGGTTTGAGGTTCCTGAAACAATTAAGATAAATCTTAAAGGAAATATTTCCTACCCTGTAACAGCAAAAGATGTTACCCTGAAAATAGTAGGAACTCTTGGTCAGAAAGGAGCTCTTGGTAAAGCTATTGAATATTATGGTGATACCGTAGACAACTTAAAGTTATTTGAAAGATTGACATTGGCAAGCATGGCAACAGAGATGGGTGCAATTATAAGTTTTATTCCTCCTTCGGATTCTATACTTAAAAGAATGAGCAATAAAACGGGTACGGATATTAAGGGAGTTTTTGCTGATGAAAATGCAAGATATGTTAAGGAGATAAAAATTAAAATAGATGGTCTTGAGCCGCAAATTGCACTTCCTCCAAGCCCTGACAATGTAAAAAATGTAAAGGACGTGCTTAGATTAAATATAGATAGTGTATTTGTGGGTTCCTGTACAAATGGACGATATGAAGACATAAAACTTGTGGCGGATTACCTTAATGGAAAGATGGTTGCCGCTAAGGTAATGCTGAGAATAGTACCTGCAACGAAATTTGTATATCAGAAACTCCTGGAGAATGGAGATCTGGAACGACTTGTTAAATCTGGGGCTATAGTCAGTAATCCTGGATGCGGTGGTTGTGCGGAAGGTCAAATTGGAATGACTGGAAAGGGTGAAGTCCAACTAAGTACTTCAAATAGAAATTTTCCTGGAAAACAAGGAGCAGGAGATACATATCTCGTAAGCCCTCTCGTTGCTGCGGCATCAGCTTTAAAAGGAGAAATATCTCTCCCCTAAATTCAAACCACAGAGGACACAGAGAGAATTTTAATACATTAAGAATAATTTACTAAATAATGAGATTAATCAATAAATATCTGGCTCTTTTCATCTTATTGAATGCATCTTTTTTGTTTTCTAACTGGATACCTAAGGTTTCATTAGAACCATCAGGTTCTGTCTACATTGGAAAATATTCAGGAGAAAGGGAAAGGTATAACCTTGATGCTGGGTTAGATGTTTCATTCTCTTTGCTTAATTGGAAAACAGTAGATTTCTTTATCAAATATATTAGCGATCTTGAGATGGCAAAACAGGTGGGAAACATTACTTTTGATCCCCGTTATGGACACTGGTTCATTATTGGTGGATTAAGGTATAAGAAAGGTTCATACCTTATTCAATCCTATCTTGTACATGACTGTAAACATATTATTGACCTTCTACCCGATTCTAACAAGGTTGTTTTTAACAGACTGAAATTTTCTATCTCCAAAAATTTTTCAAACTTTAAGAACCGCTTTCAAATAGGAATAGAAAAAGAGAAGCGGTTAAAAAAAGTGAGATGGGAATTTATTTATGGGTTCTACCCACAATCAAAAGTAATAGATTACCTCAATTCGAGGCCTTACTATCACCACGATTTTGAATTAAAACTTGAATTTCCATTCGTTTGTTTCCAAAAAGGAGAAATCTTTTCAGGGATCCGAGGTAGATATACCATCAGTGCAAATAATCCCCCTAAATATTACAGGGTTGTATCTCTTTCTCTCGAGGTATTCATTTTCAATAAAAATGGCGCATTCGGTTCTTATATTGAATACTTTCCTATCGCCAAAGACCCTTTGAAGTCACCTGAAGGTCTTTCAATTTTCGGAATAAAATACCTTTTTTAATACCGAAAAAGGGGACTCCATTAGAATCTAATAATTTCAAACCACGATACGATATTTATATATCATACGAGGCACGCGGAGCAGGAAGGCTACTTTTTTCTCTTCTTAGAAAGCAAATTTGCAGGTGAGATTATATTTTTGGGCGATTGTTAAAACCTTTACTTTCATTTCTTCTTTATAAAAATCTTTATGGATTAGGTAGTGTTTATATTGAGGGAGTACCTCTGGATAAAATCTTTGAAGTATCCTTTTCACCTCATTCCATACCTTTGGATAGAGCTGAAGTGTATCAACCAGGATATAATCAACGCCTGCCTGTGAAACCTTAAAAAAGAGTTCATCAATTATTTCTGTTCTATCTGAAAAGTATGGAAGAACTGGACTAAAGAAGACCCAGGTTTTAATTCCTTCTTTAGCGAGACCGTGGAGGGCATCTAATCTTTCTTTAGAGGACGAGCTTTTCGGTTCAAAAATCATTTTTGCTTTTTCATCAATGAGCCCAATAGAAAATCCTACATCAATCTCTTTTAATTCTTTAAGGAGGTCAATATCCCTCAGCACAAGTTTTGACTTTGTTAGAATAGAAACAGAAAAATCATAATCTATCAATTCTTTCAGGCATTTTCTTGTAATCTCATACCTTTCTTCTAATGGTTGATATGGATCAGTAACAGTACTGAATGAGATTAAACCAGGTTTTGCATTTCTTAGCTGCTTTCTCAATACTTCGGGAGCATTTATTTTCACATCAACGAAGCTTCCCCATTCCTCCTTATGACCCGAGAACTTCTTCATAAAGACTGCATAACAATACTTGCATCCATGTTCACAACCAGTATAAGGATTAATTGTATAGTCTATAGCACTTATGCCAGACTTATTCAGTATTGACCGACATTCAATCTCACTAATTATCATTTTTGATGAATAAATCTGAATTGTGAGAGATCACAAGGTTAGAGCAAAAAGAGATTGCTTCATTTGCGAATAAGGTGAGTTTTCTCGCAATGACAATAGAGAGATTATCTTCTATCTTCAAGGAATTTTTTGTAAGCATTGAAGATTCCTTTGGAAAGCGCTTCATCAATTGAGGGTTCTATATAGTTATATTGTTTTACCCTTTGCATAATCTCACTCTTAAGGGATTCTTCATCCAGAGCCATCTTCCCCACCTCTTCAAAGATTATATCAAGCATATGGATACCAATCTCTACCTCGTTGATATTGAGTTTATGTACATTCGTGCCTGCTTTACAGCAGGGTTGTCCTGGTGGTCATATAAATCTACTTGATCTTACCATTAAACCCCCTTTTTTTCATTAATATAATAAATAGCTTTTCAACATTTTTCAAGAAAAATTTTAACTCTAAATAAATATTACGATAAGGTTTCGGGAAATTCTTTCCCGAAACATCATAACAAAAAACAGGTGAGCCCGCTTACGCCAAGGTCCATTCTACGTAGCAGTGCTACTGCGAAGGATGAACTTCAGCGGACAACAGCCAACCGAAGTTTTAACGCAGGAGGGCAATCCTGGCTCAAAATTTAGAAATACTATGATATAAGCCTCGATTGTTGATATCATGATCCCCCAAATGAGATTGCTTCATTTGAGAATATGAATGTATACTCGCAATGACAACTATTTTACTTAAATAAAATCACCTTTTTTGAAGTAAACTGCTTCTTGTCTGCCAGAACAACAAAGTATATGCCTGGTGGGATATTCTGTGGAGACCAGAAAGCCAATCTCTCTTGATTTGAGAATAAGGTTTGAATAAGTGAACCTTTTATATCATAAATTTTAATCTTCTGATCTGGTCTTTGAGTAGTTATACGTACTCTTTTAGAAAATAGCGTCGGCGTAACGCTAAAATTCAGTACTGTAAGTTCACTTTTAACTTCATCAATGTCAAGGCCTGATCTGTGTGAAACCATCACTTCCCAATTGTTAGTTGAATAACTCTGCCACGAGATCCATAATTCGTTTGAATTAGAACAGGTAATTTGAGGATTAATATCCGCACCCGAGAGATTAGTAACCAGAGACGGTGTAATCCATACTGAATCAATACAGTAGGAATAGTAGATATTCCAATCACCACCTGTTTTTGACTGGTAAACAAGCCATACATTACCGTTATTGTCAGTTGTTAAATCCGGGAAAAGGTCGCTTTCAGAACTGACGGTAATCTGAATGGGAACTGACCAGTTACTGCCATTGTAATAACTTCCATAAATATCAGGATTGCCATTGTCAGTTGAATGCCAGGCGACCCATATGTTTCCATCTCCATCCACGGAAGCAGACGGTCTGTATGCATGTTTATGACTGCCTGAGATGGGTCCGGACTCCAACCATTGTGAACCTGTGTAATAATGTCCCCATATTTCAGCTCTCCACTCATTTCTCCTGCAATAGAATACCCACACTCTTCCAAGGCTGTCAACTGACATTGATGGAGTTGTTTCATCAGCTGAGTCTGTCGTAACTTGCTGTTGTGATGACCAGGAGGAGCCGTTGAAGTGTGAGGTATAAATATTTAAATTTACGTCTCTCCTCGATTCCCAGGCAACCCATAATATATTAGAATTATCACGAATTAATGTAGGTTTCAGATCAAACCCGGGGTCAAGAGGATGCAGCATTTGGCGTGTAGACCACGAACCAGAATAAATACTGTAAAAGATGTCATATTGATAGTTACCAAAGGATTCGTACCATCCTGCCCATACTGCAACAGGGCGATTCAGATTATCAAACCCTATATCCGGGCAAAAATCCCAGTAATACACAGGGCCCACAACCATTGCATTCGACCACGAACTTCCATTTCTGTATGATGAATAGATGTCAGAACGTCCATTGTAAACTGATCTGCCCGATTCCCAAATAACCCATACCTTATCATCTTCACTTGTAGTAATCTTGGAAAAACCATCCGATTCTGGATCTGAACCAACAATTTCAGGTGGTTCCCAATTGGTTAGAAAGTTGGTGGGTTTGATAGAACCTTGAGATTGCTTCGCATAAGCAGAGCAAGTAAGAGGAACTCGCAATGACATCCTTTTCTCTTTTCCTTGAGATGAGCTCTTTCTTACTGCTACCTGACTTTTTGGTTTGAGTGTAGGGTCTCCAAGGATATTTAACCCGTAAAACCAGTCCCAATCCGATTCCCCCCATAAGGTAAACCAGTACTTGAATGCTTCACCAACACACATATTTTGTTGACCCAAAGGACCATAAAAATCATCAAAAAATAACATGCTACCAGTTTTCGTACTTCCTATTGCCAACAACCCATATGGTTCTACAAAAAGATACCATCCAGCAGAGTAATTTTCCTCAACAAACCGAGTACCAGAGCATGCAAATAGATTATAAAAAAGTGCATCAGGTTCTAAGGTAAAAATCTCGTAATTAAAAACAGTTCCTCTAAAACCGCTGTACCCATATAAGAATGTGTGTCCCCAGGGAGATGAATGGGCACAGAGATGAACCCATTCGTATCCCTGTGCTAATTGACTTCTATAATTTGCTGCGGTTGTCTGGTAGTCATCGTTTACTACAACAACATTCGAATAAACCAGATTGAGATAACAGTCATACCAATAAGACCAGTCATCATCAACAAATGAAAGTCCCCTTTCTGGTAATGAGCTTCCATATGTTCGGTACTGGTGGTTCTTGTAAAAGTAGTTTTTCAAAAGTCTTATTTCATTGTCCCAAGTAAGATTTCTTGCATATATTCTTCCCACCCATATCTCCGGTTCAACACTTCCAGTATGATTATCATAGATGCCATCTAAATCAGCATCTATATATGCTCCGTCAAGGTCACAGAAGTATACATCGTGAGGGAATTCTTCCCAACTACCAAAGCCATATGTTTCAAACCAAGCAACAGGTAACTCACCAACAAAGACTGCACCTACAAGGTCTATTATCCCTGCAAGATGATCACGAAGTGTAATGTGAGACATTCCTGCAATTGTATCGATTTGAACGGAATAACCAGCAATTAACAAGTCATTAACGAATGTATCAATCTCTGTAGCAATGTCAGGATAAATGCTCTTGTTTACGATAACATCAACCAGATTCTGTCTACCTTTAATTCCTTTTTCATACACCATACCGATTTTTGTCTCCCTATCTTTAACGCAATACTCTCTGTTCCAAAGGCTATATTTTGCAGGCTGCCTGCCATAAGGGTCAATCCACTGTAATCCTTTTACTCCGGTTACCTTTGCTAAAGAGGGAAAGGATACAATGCACAGCAATAAAATTATCAAAATAGATCTTTTCATAATTTCCTCAAGGCATTCTGCCATGGAAAAGGTAAATACTTTACCTTTATAGGTAAGAATATACCAAAGAGCGAAAAATGTAAAGAAAAAACTTTATTAGAATACCTTTACAGAGGTGGTTTTGAATGTTAAAAAGATAGGTGAACCAATGGATAATTTCATCCTGTTAAAGGATGCTTTTGTTATAAGTGAAACAAATTCCTGACCTGCATCACATCCTACCCTTACAATATCGTTCTCAATTTCAACTTTTTTTATTATCCCTTTTAATACATTTCTTGCACTTGATTGAAATGGCTTTCTTGAAAGTATTATATCTTCTGGTGGGATTAGAATATGGACATTTCCCTTCATTTTAGTTGCAACTGTAATTTTGAGAGAAGGCGTTATTTGAACCCATTGTAAGTTATCTTTTTCTTTTATATCTCCAGTAAAAAGATTCTCGATGCTTCCTCTAACAATCTTTCCATTAACAATGGATAAAACTTCATCACTCAACCGAAATGCCTGGAACAGGTCATGCGAGGTAAAGATGATTGTAGTATTCCTTTCTCTATTAATATTTCTGATAAGTTTCTCTATCACACCAATGTGTGCTTTATCAATATTTGTAAAAGGTTCGTCAAGGAAAAGTATCTCTGGATTTAGTACAATAGCCCTTGCAATCCCCACCCTTTGTGTTTCACCTCGTGAAAGCTCGTTTGCTTTTCTTTCTTCAAATCCACTCAAATTTACCAGCTCAAGTGCTTTAGCTGCCCTTTTTTGGATACTTTTTTTATCACGGGAACGAACTTTCAAGCCGTATGTAATATTTTGGATAACGGATGAATTAAAAAGATATGGGTTTTCCAAAACCATAGCCATCTTTCGTCTGATGTTTAATCTTTGAGATTGTTTAGAAGAGATAACTTCGCCTCTGTAAAAAATCTTTCCGCTGTCTGGCTTTTCAAGAAGATTCAGAATGGAAAGAAGCGTTGTCTTTCCAGAGCCATTCGGACCTGTTAGACCATAGATTTTTCCCTTATGAAATTCTAAATGAGGAATTGCAAGGGTAAATCCGTTAAAACTCTTTTTCAGGTTTTCTATACTTAAAATTGGATTTGGTGTTTGGCTTAACATTATACGGTTTTTTTCTGAAAATAACTAACTAAAATATTTATTGAAAGTGCAATTGAAAGTAGAATGATACCGAGTGCCAAACCAAGGGAAAACTCCCCTTTTCCAGCCTCAAATGCAATGGCTGTTGTAATATTCCTTGTATATCCCTTTATATTTCCGCCGAGCATCATAGATACTCCCACTTCTGCAAATACCCTCCCAAACCCGGCAATAATTGCTGAGAATATTGCAAACTTTCTTTCTGAGATAAGAATAGACACAGTCTGAAGATTATTAGCACCGAGGGTAAGCGCAGTCTTTCTTATTCTCTTATCCATCCCTTGAATTGCTGAGACAGTGAGAGCAGTCACTATAGGTAAGGCAAGGATAAACTGACCTGCAACCATAGCAGCAGGTGTATAGAGAAGACCAATCCTTCCAATTGGTCCGCTGCGTGATATAAGGGAATAGATAAAAAGTCCAACAACTACGGTGGGTAGTGCAAGAAGGGTGTTCAATAATATAATGATTCCTCTTTTCCCCCAGAAATCCCTGATCGCTATAGAAAAACCGAGCGGTACACCTACTATTGCCGCAAGGGTTGTTGATATGAATGATACCTTCAGAGAGACAGAAACAATTGAAAGGAGTTCTGGGTTAAACCCCACAATCATTTTCACTGCATTTACTAAAGCTTCAAGCATATAATTCATTTTGTATAGATCACAAGTGCCGTTAGAAATTATATTTTTAACGGGATAAGTAACTTAAAACGGCAACACTGCAAAACGGCACAACTATTCATATGCATTTGGATGAAAAAGCACTTTCCCGCCTTTCTTAAAATCACCTATAATCTCCTGTCCCTCCGGAGATGTGACCCAGCCAATCAATGCCATAGCATGGATATAATTCGTATGGGGATGTCTCTTTGGATTAACCGCTATAATCCCGTAAGGATTGAAAAGTCTTTTATCACCCTCACATAGAATTACAAGATTTACCTTGCCTTTGTATGCAATATAGGTTCCCCTGTCAATAAGTGTGTATGCTTGTTTTTCATCTGCCAATTGTAATGTTGCACCCATTCCCTGACCTGTTTCAAGATACCATTTCCCTTCTGGTTCTATATCTTTTATCTTCCATAATTCTTTTTCTTTTTTATGTGTCCCTGATTCGTCACCTCGGGAGACAAAAAATGATTTATTATAGAATATCTTTGTAAGTGCCTCAACACCATCATTTCCCCTTATGAAAGCGGGATCATCTTCAGGACCAACAATAACAAAATCGTTATACATAACATCCCTTCGATTAACACCGAACCCCTCCTCAACAAAATTATCCTCTGCCTTTCGGGCATGAACGAAAACAACATCCACATCACCATTCTCGCCAAGTTTCAGTGCCTTTCCTGTACCAACTGCGATAACATCAACTTTAACACTAAACATCTTTTCGAATGGTGGAAACAGTTCGTTGAGGAGACCAGAATTCTCAGTACTCGTGGTAGTCGCCATCCTAATTCTTATCTGTTCCGCTCTAGCAAGATTGACATAGAAAAGATTTATAACCACTTGTAACATTATGAATATTATGCAATGAATAGGTCGCAATTTTTGATTCATTTTGACCAGATTTTTCTCCTTCTTACGATAAATTTCTTTTTTTAATTAAAGTTAGAATATTCGAAAAATAAAGAAAGGGGGGAATAGAGTTGGTTTCCTTTTTCATATTCTGGATAATGCCTTAGCTATCATAGATTATTTTCCCTGAATCCCTTGTATCATATCCTCTCAGTCCTTTTGCTATCTTTTTAAATTGTGGTGACCTCAGGATTCCTAAAAACTTCTGTACCTGTTGTGAAAAGAATAATTCCTTAAAGATAATAATATCGAACCGCTCTTTAACCAGTGGAATAAAATCTATGTCAAGCATTTTCGCTGCTGCTTTGATTCCCAATCCAAAATCAACTTCATTGTTTAACACATTTAATCCCACCTCAAGATGTGTCGTGACTTCCTTATTGTATCCATCAATAGATTTTGAGGATATTCCAAATTTCTTTATGAATACATCAAGCAGTTTTCGGGTTCCTGAACCCTTTTGTCTATTAATACATCTTATATCGTTTCTTGCAATATCTTCAAAGCTCTTTATTTTCTTTGGATTTCCCTTCTTTATAAGTATTCCCTGTTCCCTTTTTGCAAAGTTTACTGTGACTATATGATATTCTTTCAGATATGAATCAATAAAAGGAAGATTGTACTCTTTGCTCTCCTCATCGAGAAGGTGAGAACCTGCCATATGTGCCTTTCCATCTTTCAAAACGAACAATCCCTTAAGACTCCCAGTTTTGCAGAAGAATGGGAAAATTTCAGGGAACTGTTTTCTCATAATAGTAATGAGTCGATTGAAAAGGATATCATCGCTTCCTGTTATCATCAGAACATCTTTAGATTCCTTTATATAAGGTTTTTCTCCTGAACTCCTTTCAAGCCAGTCATCAACCATATCTTTCAAGAAAATCCATTTTCCTGTAACCTTTGTTGCTGGCAGCTTCTTCTCTGTAATCAACGTATATATCTTCTTCTCATTAATTCCAAGATACGCGGAAAGTTCCTTTGTATTCATTATTCTTTTACTCATATCTTCAGTTTATAACAAATCAAAATCGATGTCAAGAATAATATAACTTATATTAACTTATAATAACAAAGAGACAATTAATAAATATCTTGACAGGAAATGAGTATAGTGGTAAATTATATTGAAGAAAATAAATAATAAAAGCTAAATGAAGAAGGAGAGAGGATGAATCAATTAGGTTTCTTTTTTGTCCATGCATTATTGGTGCTTTCAATATTAACAACACCTCTATTTTCTCAATCCATTGATGCCTATGGAGGTGTTGAATATGACAACCAAACTGCAAATAAACAACAATACTCACCTTTCGACCCACCTGGGTGGTCAAACGATACAATTATAAGCCAAAATGATGGAAAAGAATCAATCTATCCGGATATTGAAGTTGACTCCGATACCAATATACATGTTGTATGGAAGGACAATGGCTCTTCAACAAATGGGATTTACTACAGGAAATATGACGGCTCCAACTGGAGTACAATCATTGACCTGAGTAATCCTGGAATCAACAGCAATTCACCAACAATTGCGACTGATTCAGAGAATAATGTCCATGTTGTTTTTTTGCGATGGTCTGGTGAACCTGGTGCAAATTACAATATGAGCTATAAAAGATATGACTTTTTAAGTGCGACATGGAGCCAGGAATATGTCATTACAGAAGATGACTCACTTGGTCTATCGGCACGACCAAAAGTTGTGACAGACAGCAATCTGAATGTCTATGTATTCTGGCTCGATGAAAGAGATACTCCATTGACCATCTGGTACAAGGTTAACGATGGAACCGGATGGACCGCTGACATACGTCTAACTGACCTCACTGCTTCGCCAAATGGTTACTTCGGAGTAACAGTCTCCCCGAATGATTATGTTCATGTCTGCTGGCAGGATTACAGAAGTGGTACTCCTGAAATATATTATAAATTTTTTGATGGTTCGTCCTGGTCTGTTGAAGAGGCAGTTACAAACAATGGATTTATGAGTGTCTATCCAAGAATGGCGCCAGATGATTCAAATAACATCCACCTCTTTTATGGTGGGAACGCCCATCTTTACTATCTCATGTGGGATGCTCAGACTCAAACATGGGGAAATGGAATGGATTTTCAGACTGCATTTGCTCTCCCCCACGCTGATATTACAGTAGATCTTACTACAGGAGATAGGCATGTTGTCTTTGCTGAATATATTGGTTACTCTGTGATATTTTATAAAAAATATGATTCCTCTACTGGAACCTGGGAAACGGACCTTCAATTGACCTTTACCACAGATGGTTCTTATGAACCCCAGGTAGCAACCGATATGAACAACCTTGTATATATTACCTGGTACGATTACCGATGTGGAACAGGACAGGAAGAGGTATATGTAAAGCAGTCGCTCCCGACGGGTATACAAGAAGATAATTCAGATATTACTCTTAATTTAAGCAATAATATTTCTGTTTATCCAAATCCATTCTCAGACAGATTGGAAATACGATTGAGGATGGATGATGTAGGATGTAGGATGGATGATATTTCTTTGAAGATTTATGATGTGAGTGGAAGGTTGATAAAATCTTTCCAACTCCCTACTGTCTTCAAGTGGGATGGAAGGGATATTGATGGTAAAAGGGTTTCAGGTGGTGTTTACTTCCTTAAATTAAGGGCAGGGGAATACAATACAACAAGTAAACTTCTCAAAATGAGGTAGGATACTTCGCCACCTATGGCTAATTCAAATAGCTTAAAGTAAATAACTCTTTTAGATTATTTCCCATATGCACTCATCCATATAGGATGCAAGTATGAGATTGCTTCGATAGTAAATATAGAAAAATACTCGCCCCGTTAAATAACGACTTTATTAAATCA
>SOIS01000258.1 GCA_004375965.1 Candidatus Cloacimonadota bacterium
GGACCATTGCCATATCGTATTCCACATGATTCATCTCCTAACCTGGAGTTTACCCGTAAGGGTTTTATCCACAGGATATTGGGTAAATACAACGTTGCAAAACCATACCGGGTTTTTCATTCTTCCTCAGTGGTCTGATCTGAGATTATGTCGTCGGTTGTCACGGGGAGATTTCTAAGAGAATTCAGCTCATTATCCTTTTCCTGGGCTTCTTTCATGAGAGATTTGATCTGTTTTTTGAGACCAAACCGTTCTCTAATACCGTAAGTCCATGCAGAAAAAAGACCAATAAGAAAAGTAATAATAGCAATAAGAGACAGGGGCATCCCCGACGTTTGGTACTCGAAAAAATAGAAGTTTATTTTAAACGAAACAGGACTTACCAGGGTTTCATAGTTTTGAACTGCCACAATAAAGGCAAGCATTAGCAACAAAATACCTAATATCCATTTCAGATGATTCATTCGCCACCTCCAGGAAACTGTTTGAACTTCCTAAAACGAGGCAGGAGTTTCCCATAGGTCTCCGCGATGTGCTCGGGAATTACTCTCACCTCCCCCAAAACGCTCATATAATTTGTATCGCCATTCCAACGGGGCACAATGTGAAAGTGTAAATGCGCCTCCACACCAGCCCCGGCAACACTACCGAGGTTTAATCCCACGTTAAAACCTTCAGGACTCATTACTTTCTTTAACACCTCAATGGACCTGCGAACCATAAGCAGCAGGTCAAGCGTTTCCTTCTCTGTAAGGGATTCCAAATCAGGAACATGACGCGCAGGTGCCACCAGGAGGTGTCCATTAATATATGGGAAGCGATTCATTATAACCAGGGTAAGTGATCCTACATATAGGACTAACCGCGCCTGATCCTGGCTTCGATTGTCTCCTGGACAGAAAATACATTCTCCCTCTTCCTTGTCGGACAAGATGTATTCCATTCTCCACGGTGCCCAAAGTACCTTCATCGCTTAACCATCCAATGTGATAATTTTGCCGCGAATCGTACGATCAAGTTCCAGAACCCCTATGCTGTGTGTGCCTGATGAACTAAAACCGGTCGCAGTCCCCGGGTTAAATAAAAGCACGTCATCCCTTAAATGATTTGCTGTGTGGTGCGAATGCCCGTACACAATAACATCCACGTTCTCAAACTCCGCCCAAATGCGATCCTCAAGGCCCGCATAAGCCCCCCATCCGTGGATAAGACCTATGCGATAAGGGCCTATTTCTATCACACTTTTAGCTGCAAGCCGTTCCTGAACTTCAATGGGATCCATGTTTCCATAAACGCCTTTAAAATCTTTTTGGCTCAAGAAATCGACAATCTCGGTTGAAACAACGTCTCCGGCATGCAAAATGAGGTCTTTATCAGACAGATATCTGTCATAGATCTCCCTGAACCATTTAGTCACCCCCCCGAGGTGTGTATCCGAAAGGACTCCAATCTTCATTTGCATATCGTATTATGACCTCATAAGTATTTAATTCAAAACAGGATAGGAGTATACCAATATCATCAAAAAAGACAAGGCATAATCCGGGGGACTCAGGGAAACGTCAAGTAGGATGTAACTTGGCCAAATAGATATATTTTCAAGACGACTAAATCCGAAATACGAATACCGAAATACGAAACAATATCAAAATTCTAATATCAAATGACTTAACTGCCGGGGGTCTTTTAAAATCATTTGACTATCAGGGTTTTTTTCTATAATAGAATGCTCGGAACATTTATCTTATGAGGTGAGTAAATGCCAGTTTATGAATTCTATTGCTCG
>SOIS01000117.1 GCA_004375965.1 Candidatus Cloacimonadota bacterium
GCTTTTATCTCCTGCGCTGGTTCAAGGGATCCAGAGCACGGAGTTGCCTACTGCTCAAAGGTATGCTGTATGTACCTTGTCAAGCAGGCAATGATTTACAAGCAAGCGGTTCCGGATGGTCAGGCATACATTTTTTACATAGATATCCGTTCAGATGGAAAAGGTTACGAGGAGTTTGTTCAGAGGGCAAAAGAGGAGGATAATGTTATTTATATAAGAGGAAAGGTTTCAAAGGTAGCAAGAGAAAATGGGAAACTGAAAGTTTGGGGTGTAGATACACTAACAGGTGAACAGGTTGAGTTGTCAACCGATATGGTTGTTCTCGCTACTTCTATCGTTCCATCTGAAGGTAGCCAGGAACTGGCAAAGAAACTAAGGTTGTCTACAGACCAGTACGGATGGCTGCAGGAGGCGCACTTGAAATTGAGACCTCTTGAGACGATGACATCAGGTATCTATATTGCTGGTGTTTCACAATTTCCAAAGGATATTACAGATACTGTTGCACAAGCATCAGGTGCAGCTGCAAAGATACTTGCACTCTTCAGTCAGGATATGATTTTAGGAAATCCGGTCATTGCACATGTGGATGAAGAGATATGTGCTGGTTGTGGGACCTGTGAGAAGATATGCGAATACAGTGCTGTTGAGATTGACCCAATCAGAAATGTTGCAGTTGTTAATGAAGCACTATGCGAGGGATGTGGTACCTGTGCTGGTGCCTGTCCGAGTGGTGCCATGCAGCATAAGAATTTTAC
The DNA here is from genome assembly GCA_004375965.1 of Candidatus Cloacimonadota bacterium. Lineage (GTDB taxonomy): Bacteria > Hydrothermota > E44-bin80 > E44-bin80 > E44-bin80 > SOIS01. The sequence continues at coordinate 759 of SOIS01000117.1, forward strand.
AAAGAAACAACTCTTTGATATGGTAGAAGTAGCTACAGAGAAATACTGATGGAGGTTATAAACCTGTCCTGAGCGAAGTCGAAGGAGTGAGGGTGATACACACCCCGTCTGCTTCGCAGACACCCCTCTCAAGAGGGGATTAGATTGCCATGCCTGCCTTTGGCAGGCTCGCAATGACCCAGTTGAAGTGGAGGTTTTGATGGAATCTGATCAAAAGCTGATACCTGTATATATAATGGGGGAAAAAGTTATGGTCCCTGAAGGTTCAACGATAATTGATGCGCTTGAATATGCAGGTTTTCAGTTGAAGAAAGGAATAGGATGCAGGGAAGGTTTCTGTGGTGCCTGCGCAACGGTTTACAGATTACCTGGTGATTTTAAGCTCATAGGAGGACTTGCATGCCAGACCGTTGTTGAGCCCGGGATGTACCTTGCACAGATTCCCTGTACGCCGGCACAGAAAGCGACATATAATATTGAAAAAGAAAATCCTGATGTCTCAAGCTTTCTCAAACTTTACCCAGAGGTTTTCCGATGCGTATCCTGTAATACCTGTACAAAGATCTGTCCACAGGAAATTGAGGTAATGGATTATGTTAATGCCATTATTAGAGGAGATATTGCGGAGGCTGCAGACCTTTCTTTTGACTGTATAATGTGCGGGCTCTGCACAATGAGATGTCCGGCAGAAATGGCTCAGTATAATATAGCTCTTCTTGCACGTAGATTGTTCGGTCGGTATCTCACAAAGAGGTCAGACTATCTTTACGAGCGTCTAAAAGATATAGCAGATGGTAAGTTTGATAAGGAGATGAAAAATATAAAACAACTGTCACGGGAGGGATTGGAAAAAAGATATAAAGAGAGAGACCTTGATTTTGATATCACGTGAAATAGAATGGAAAATAAAGAAATAACACACAGATTCGCGCAGATTAGAAAGATAGACACAGATTTGTATAATTTAAGTATAAAGAAACAACACAAATATAAGTTGGGGAGAATTTTACGATGGATTTATCAGTGAGATTCTGTTTTATCTGTGAATATCTGTGTGCTAATGTTTTTGAAAGGCTAAGGAGGAGAGAGTATGTATCCTGAATATATGATGGAATCGATAAAAATGGTGGAGAAGACGCGACCCAAAAGGGTTGAGATTGCTAAAATTGGTAAACCAGTTGTTGAACCGATGAAGCTAAAAGAGAGGGAGGAGATACTTAATAGATTCCATCCAGATTACAAAGCTGATGCAAGAAGGGTTCTTAGAATTGGTCCCAACAAAGGAGAGAAACTTACCACAAAGGTATCTGAACTACTGGAATCACATTCAAGAATCAGCCCTGACGATATAGACCTGAGTAATGTAGATTATGATGTAGATGTACTTATTATAGGTGGAGGAGGTGGTGGTTCAATGGCAGCGATATGGGCACAGAAACAGGGGGTAAAAGTTCTCATTTCTACCAAATTAAGGATTGGTGATGCGAATTCAATGATGTCACAGGGAGGTATGCAGGCTGCTGTTAACCCCCATGATAATCCAATTATTCATTATCTTGATGCAATTGGTGGAGGTCATTTTGACAATAAGCCCGAGTTGGTTGAAACCTTAACAATGGATGCTCCTATGATTGCAAAATACCTTGAGGAACTGGGTGTTATGTGGGACAAGGAAGAGGATGGTGTTCTTGTAACAAAAGCGGGTGGGGGGACTTCACGGAGAAGAATGCTTTCCTGCAGGGACTATACAGGGGTAGAGATAATGAGAACCTTGAGGGATGAGGTAAAAAACCATCCTGAAGATATTTATGTTCTCGAATACACACCTGCAATTGAACTCATAATGGATAATAAAGATCAGGTCGCTGGAGCACTTCTATACCAGACAGAAACAGAGGAGTATGTGGTTGTAAGGGCAAAGACCACTATTATTACAACGGGTGGTTATGGAAGATTACATATACAGGGGTTTGCCACAACAAACCATTATGGGGCAACAGCAGATGGTCTTGTCATGGCGTATAGAGCAGGAGCAAAGCTGCTCTATCTGGATTCTGTTCAGTATCATCCAACAGGAGCTATCTTTCCGGAACAAATTCTTGGGTTTCTTGTTACAGAGAAGGTACGGGGGCTTGGTGGTCAGCCTGTTAATAAGTTCGGAGAACTTTTTGTTTTTCCTCTTGAACCGAGGGATGTAGAGGCATCTGCATTTATACGGGAATGTACAGAGAGAGAAAAAGGAATAACAACACCTGCTGGGAGGGCTGGTATATGGCTTGATTCACCTATTATAGATATACTGAGCGGTCCAGGAACCATACAAAAGAATCTCCCTGCTATGGTCAGACAGTATCACAGATTTGAAATAGATATTTCTAAGTACCCGATGCTTGTCTTTCCGACACTCCACTATCAGAATGGAGGTATCGAGATAAACGAAAAAGGTGAAACCACTATTCCCAATCTTTATGCCGCAGGTGAAACGTCTGGCGGATTACATGGGAGGAACAGATTAATGGGTAATTCAATACTTGATTACAATGTATTCGGGAGAAGAGCTGCTTTGCATGCTTCAGAAAAGGCAAAGACAGTGAAACTTGGGAAACTCCATCTTGACCATGTTAGGAATTATGAGAAGGAACTTAAAGAATCAGGCATAGAGACAAAGAGGATAGCACCAATTCTTTTGCCTGATTACAGGAATTTTGAGGTTATACGAAAACACAGAAAGGAATTCGATCCCTTCCTTGGGGGAGGTATTACAGGATGGTATGAAGAAGAATAACGGTGTTATCTGGTTTTCGGGAGTAGCAGAGCTTACTCTGCGTCCCATCTGCGTAAGACAAGTTTTGCTACTCCTTTTTTGTACTTCCTCTCCCTTGAAGAGAGAGGATTAGTGTGAGGGTAAATCATGTCATTGTGAGCCTGACGAAGCGACTTGAACTTTCGACGAAGGAGAAAGAACGACGAACAAAGTGAGGAGACAATCTCATAGTGCGAAACATCGAGATTGCTTCGGTTGTTAATATGAAAGAGAACTCGCAATGACAGGGAGAGAGGAATAGAATAGATATGTATAGGAGGCACTATGGGAGACAAATTTGAACCGAAACTTATAGGGTTTTTTTGCAACTGGTGTACGTCGAGCGCAGCCGATCTTGCCGGAACATCAAGGATGCAGTATCCACCAAATATACGACCTATCAGGGTAATGTGCTCCGGTTCAGTCGATCTTGCATACATTTGGAGGGCATTTTTAGAGGGGGCAGATGGTGTTATTATTGGCGGTTGCCACCCGGGTGATTGTCACTATGTCTCAGGGAATTACAAAGCACGAAGAAGAATCAAGATCTTTGAGACAATAATGAAAACCCTTGGACTTGATGAGAAAAGACTCTGGCTGCGGTGGATCAGTGCAAGCGAGGGAAAAAAATTTGCTGAGACAATGAAGGAATTCACAGAACATATTAGGAAATTAGGTCCATCGGAAATTGGAAAAAACTGGTCAATATGAAAACAATTTCTTCACGCAGATTTACGCAGATGAACACAGATTCGAAACATTTGTCTTTAGGAGAAAAGATTGTATGTAAATACTCAGTAAACTCCGTCATTGCGAGTCTTCTACCATACTCACTACCGAAGCAATCTCCTATAAGGAGTGGTATTATTCCTAATTCTTCCTCTCCTATGGAAGAGTTTTTATACCTTTTTCACGGGGTAAAGGTGAGGGCAAATATGAGATTGCCACGGGACTTCGTCCCTCGCAATGACACACACTCGCGTCAATTAAAGATAAAGGAGAAATTATGGGAGAAAAATTTCAATTAAAGATAAAGGATGAGGATTTAAATAAAGGACTTAAGGATTTCCTCTTACAGATTATGGAAAAGAATGAAATAAGCAATCTTATTGTACCATTACTTATTCCGTCGAAGAATAATGTTTTTCCTACGTTTGTAAAGAATAGAGAATTGCTGGAGGATGCAAAACCAATTGCCCCGGTTCTCCCTGTAAGCACAGCGACAATGATTTCTAAGATTACAAGACTTTCACCATCGCCCGAGAAAATACTTGTTTTTCTCAAACCCTGCGAACTTAGAGGAATTTTGGAGTTGACAAAATTCAAGCAAATAACACTTGATAATCTCATTTTTGTTAGTTACGATTGTATGGGTGCATACAAGACCGATTTCTATGAGGAAGCACTTTCGGGTGGAAAAGACATTGACTCTGAATATGTATCTAAAAATCTTATGAAAGGTGAACAGGATGACAATATTCGGGATGCCTGTAAACTATGCGAGAACTTCTTCTCCACTGCTTTTGCTGATATTGGCATTGGCTTTATCGGGGCAGACGGTGGCATACTGATTGAGGCACACACTGAAAAAGGCAAGGAGGTTCTTTCTAAACTAAGTTTGGAAAAGACGGAGGCAAAGGAAAGGGATGAAAGATTAGAGAAAATATCCAAAAATAGAAAAGAAAAGTGGGAGAAGGAGAAAAAGGAGATAAAAAAGGAGGCTACAGGTATAGATGGGCTGGTGAGATATTTCTCAAAATGTATTGATTGTCATAACTGTATGGGACAGTGTCCCATCTGCTTTTGCAAGGAATGTTTCTGGGAATCACCCACTTTTGAATTCACCCCTCTTAATTTTCTTGGATGGGCAGAGAAAAAGGGTGCTGTGAAACTACCAACAGATACAATTTTCTTCCATCTTGGAAGGCTTTCACATATGTCCACTTCCTGTATTGCCTGTGGCTTGTGCAGTGATGCCTGCCCCATGGACATAAAGGTTTATGAACTCTTCCATCTTGTTGCTGATGATACACAGGCTGCCTTTGATTACAAACCAGGAAGAGATTTAGAAGAAGAAGCACCTCTTGTAACATTCAAGGAAGACGAACTCAAGGAACTTGGATAAAATTTGGACGAAGTTTTTGCTGATAGCATAGTGCATAGGCTATGTGTCATTGCGAGCGAACGCAGTGAGCGTGGCAATCTCAGGGTGCGAAAAATAGGGATTGCTTCGGCTGAGAATATGAAAGAGAACTTGCAAGGATAGTCTTTTTTGGAATGTAGCGCCATTGATTGAACATTAACAAAGATGTTTTGAGAAGGAGGTAGGATGTTCGACTTAAAAAAATATTATAAAAAGGAGAATAAAAAGGTAAAAGTAAGTTATGAAAATACTCTCATTACAATAAAAGAGATATATAATGAGACAAAAAATTACAGAAAAGAACAGAAGAAAAAGGAATATTATCGATTTTTTAACACTGTTGGGAAATTCATTCTAAAATTAGCTGATTACGAAAAAAATCTCGATGATGATTATTTTTCAATAAAATCTTTTGATGAGTTATTAAAAGAGAATAGTGAATTGTATAATGAAATAGTTCCCAAAAATTATAAAAAGAAGAGTTATGCAAATCCTGCATATTGTGTGAATGTTTTTGGCGATAAATTCGGTCAACTCATTTGTTATTTCTATCTAAGGTATAGACAGTGCATCACCTACGCACTCTATCACAAAATTTTTAAGATGGAAGAATACAACAAGTTGTTCATAGATGTATTTAGCTACATAAAAGACAATGAACCTGAGTATGACTCGTTTAAAGAATTAATTACTGAACCTCAAAGAAAAGATAAAACACAAGAAATTATCCTCAAGCTGAAAGAGCAGCTTAATAAAGATTTTAGTTACTTGAGAGATATTGTTGAAAATACAGATTTGAGTGATTTGCGTTATTTATTCAAATATGGCAGGTATATTACTAAGAATGAGATTAATACAGCCAGATTTCTTTTGAATTATCCTGAAGATAAAATTTTGAAATTATCAGGTCAGGTAGCAAAGGCTTATATTAATGGTTTCAAAAGAAACAATAAAGATATATCAGGGAAATCAACTGTCATGATAACTTACCACATAGGGCAGGAGAGGATAATTCGCCAGTTAATAAAGGATTTGAAAAAATACAATTTAGAAGCATTAATAAGCAATGTATCTTCTACCAGCATAAACAAACAATACAATTATGATCATAGGTTTGATGCTTCCCTCTATCTGGATAATGAATATACAAGCTTATATGAAAAGAATTTTGAAGAAGCGGGTGAACGTTGCAAAGATATTTTGTCTGTTTTCTCCGGGATAATTCCCTTTCACACATTTGGAGAATTGCCTTTTAAACCTGAAAACAAAAAGGAATGCTTAAAATTTACAGAGGAACAACAGAAATTATTCCAGATACATCAAAATAATATTGTGAAAATCAGAGAAAAATATATACCGTTAGTAGAAATTAGCTTTAGTGTTATTTCCTTCCCTTCTCCTGAGGTTGGTGAGAATTTCGAGAAGATATTTGAGGATATATTAGAAATCAATATGTTAGATACAGATAAATACGAAAACATTCAACAAGAAATAATTGATGTTCTGGATAAGGCGGATTATGTTCATGTTAAAGGTAAAGGAAAGAGTAGGACAGATATAAAAGTAAAAATGCAGAAACTAAGAAATCCGGAGAAAGAAACAAATTTCCTGAATTGTGGTGCAGATATCAATATACCACTCGGGGAAGTGTATACCTCACCACAATTAAAAGATACAAATGGAATATTACATATTGAGGAGACATATCTTTCGGGGTTAAAATTCGTTGACCTTGAGCTTACCTTCAAAGATGGCTACATTGTAGATTATAAATGTGGCAATTTTGATAAAGTTGAAGACAATAAAAAATATATTGAGGAAAACTTACTTTTTCCACATAAAACACTTCCTCTTGGAGAATTTGCAATCGGAACAAATACTCTTGCTTATGTCATTGCTAAAAAACATAATATTATGAATATTCTTCCTGTTTTGATTATCGAGAAGATGGGACCACATTTTGCAATCGGTGATACCTGTTTTTTATTGAGCGAAGACAAACCCGTTTTTAACAGACTGAATAATAAAGAAGTTATTGCGAGAGAAAATGAAAAAACTGCCTTAAGGAAGACGAAACCGAATGAAGCGTATACATATAGACATACGGATATTACATTACCATATGAGTCTATTGAATTTGTTACAGTCATTACAGAAAAAGGTGAAAAAATTGATATTATTCGAAACGGAAAATTTGTTTTAGAAGGAACAGATGAATTAAATAAGCCATTTGAAGTGTGAAACATTTTTCTAAAAAGCACCAAAAGGACTTGACTCTTAATTGTATTTGTCTTATAGTTAAAACGTTGAAAATGAAATAAAATCTATGTGTTTGAAAGGACATTTTTAACAGGAGGTAATGAAAATGGGAGATAAAGGGAAAAGAGATAAGGCAAAGAGGGAAGCTAAGAAGAAGAAACAATTATCAATAAAAGAAAGAAGAAAATTAAAAAAAGAAAAAAAGAAATAATTATGGTCGAAATGTAAGTGGTTACTTCATTAAAATGGATTTACGGATTTAGAATTCTGTTATGATTAATTCCATGGTTTGAAATACGACCAGATTGTTTTGTCAACGATCTTCATCGCTGACATGTAGTGACTGCGAGAAAAGGTGAGATACCCCTGAATCAAGCTCCATCCCCCCCCCCTTGAAAAAGGAGGGACAGGGGGAACTTGTTAGAGCGGTATTCTTAGTGAAAAGAGATACTTGTGGAAAGGCTTTAAAATAGCAGGTTAAAAGAAAAGTGTCAAAATATTTTTCACAGTACTGAAGGGAAAAACAGGAGGGAAAGATGGTAAAAAAAGAGAAGTTAAGGGTACGTAGTTCTATATGGTATTTCTGTGTAGTCATTATGTTGTTCATATTTTCAATTTTATCCTCAGGGTGTGGTTCGAAGTTTGATACGTTTCCTGAATCGGAGGTTGATTTAGAAATGAAAGCTGATGCTGAACGTATCGGTACGACTCTTCTTACAGCACATAGGGAGGGACGTTTTGAGCCTTTAGGAGATGAAGCATCAGATATTATGCGGAGTTCGTATACACCCGATCAACAAAAGAAGAGTTATGAACACCTCAAAAGTGTTATCGGTGAATTTGAGTCTATGGAGTATGTGGAAACCTGTGTCCCAAAAGAAGGACAGAAATTATATGTTTTTCGCTTTAAGGGAGAGTTTTCAAAAAACAAAAACGTGGAAGTCCGTGTTGTTATAAATGAAGGTGGGAAGTTAGATGGTTTCTGGGTAAAGCCTTGGAAGGATAAACTATAAAAAATCCCCCTTTTGAGAGATAATACACCCTTAGTCCCCTCTTGTTAGAGGGACTTTTGTCATTCTGTGTTATGATGGATAATGCTCGAGAATGTGCCTGGTTACGGTTTGCTTTAGGTGAAAAGCGCGGACAAGGATACGCAAAGGATGCACTGAGAAGTTTCCTTAATTTCCTTTTTACTGAAGGAACTCATAGGGTTGAAGCTGAAGTTTATGAATTCAATACGGTAAGTCTTGGTTTGCTTGAGTCCTTGGGTTTTAAAAAAGAAGGCTTAAAGCGTAAAGCACATTTTGATGGTGCAAGGTATGTTGATGTTTGAGTCTTAGGTTTGTTGGATGAGGATTGGGGGTAAGATAATAATGGGTAATGCAGTGGAACTGATAAGTATTAATTAAATTAAAATATTCAACCGGAATAAAGCCAAGAAAAAGCTGGCTGAGATGTAGCTTGTTCGAGTATATCTTGGGCGGGAATGAACTCCCGCACAGGAGAGATTGCTTAAACTTCACCTATAGATATTGCAAAGATTCACGTTCGAAATAGTTTAACAAAAAAATAATTGTGTTGTTTTAAACGCTTCCTATTGATTTTTCAGAAATCCCCCCAAAAAGACTTGACAAATAAAAATTTTATTGTAGTATACTGACTGGTCGGTTTATTTTTTCAATAGACAATGGAGGTTAATATGACAAGAAGAAAGTCGGAAGAAATAAGAAGAGAAGAGATTCTTGAAGCTGCATTGAAGTGTTTTTCAAAGAGGGGTTATCACGATACAAGGATGGATGATATCATTAAGGAATCTGGATTAAGCAAGGGTGCTATCTACTGGTACTTCAAGGGAAAAAGGGATATCTTTATTTTTTTAATCGAGCAACATTTAGAGGAGGATAAAATTATATGGGAAAGGTTATTAAAAGAATACGAACTCGGACCGGATTTTCTTATAAAGGCAGGTCTTTTATACTTAAAGAAACATTTTGAGGACGAAAAGCTATCACCTTTTTTTACTGAATTTATTGCAGAATCGTATAGGGATAAAAGAATTAGAAAGAAATTGAATGAGGTTTATAAACGGTGGATAGAAATGGTGAAAGAAGCATTTGATATGGTAATCAAAGAAGGAAAGATGAAAAAATTTGATACAGAAAGTTTATCAATCAGTTTGATCGCCCTAATTGAGGGGCTAGTTGAGTTAAAAACTATCTTTGGTGAAAAGCTGAAATATGAAAAAATCTGGAGGACATTTGCTAAAGCCTTATTAGAAGGTATTCAGAAAGGGAGGTAAATTATGAAAAAAATAAAATTTGTAGTGCTTTGTATACTGGTAGTTTTCTCCATCTTAATCGCCAAGGAGGAAACAGGTAGAGAGATTATGGAAAAGGTTGAAAACCGCAATACTGGAGACGACCAGGTGGCTGAAATGACGATGACTCTGATTAAATCGAGTGGCAGAAAAAGAGTAAGAAAGGTGGAGGTATGGCAGAAAGACTATGGTGAAAATGACAAATCACTTATGCGGTTCCTGGAACCTGCTGATGTGAGGGGTACCGGATTTCTAATCTGGGAACATAAAGGAAAAGATGATGACCAGTGGCTTTATCTTCCAGCATTTAAAAAAGTTAGGCGAATAAGTTCCAAAGAGAAAGAAAAAAGTTTTATGGGTACTGATTTTAGCTACGAAGACCTTGGAAGCCACAACCTGGATGATTATAACTATACACTGCTGAAATCTGAAACATTCGATGACCAGGACTGTTATGTAGTTGAAAGCGTTCCTAAACCTGGAAAGAAAAAATCTTATAAAAAGACTATATCCTGGATAAGAAAAGACATATTTCTCGCGATAAAGATTGATTTCTACGACAAGAAAGGTAAATTTCTCAAAAGGTTGCATGCTACCAATATTGAAAAAATAGATGGAATCTGGACAGTTAAGGTAATGGAGATGGAGAACGTTCAAAGGAAACACCGTACAATCCTTGAACTTGAGAATGTAAGATACAATATCGGATTGAAAAAACATTTCTTCACTGAAAGAAACTTAATAAAGGAGTGAAAAATGTGTAATCTTTTTATGAGAATTATTACAATCCTGACTATTATCACCAGTCAGGTCGGAGCAGTGGAATTAGGCGGATTTCTTTCTGAGAATCTCAGCATGAAATTCCAGGATGAACAGGAATTTATCAAGAAAGAAACATGGTTGAGATTAAAGCTGAGAAGCCGAATGGAATCATCAGGTCTTTTTACTGATATTGATTTGAGTTATGATCCACTTTATCACTCTATTCCAGAACTCAAAATAAGAGAGGCTTATGCAGACCTCAGTCTTGGTCAGTTCGACCTGCGTTTTGGTCGGCAAATAGTAATCTGGGGCAAAGCAGATGAGTTTAACCCTACAGATTTCATAAATCCTGAGGATTATCGAGAGTTCATCTCCTTGAATAAGACCGACAGGAAAATTGGACTTTTCTATCCAAAGATTGATTACTATTTTGGAAATTATAAGGTTGAGGGGATATTCATCCCGTTCTTTACTCCATCTGAGATCCCGATGGATTCATCCCATCCCTGGATACCCTATCAGATAAAAGATATTATAGCAGATCCTAAAATAATTCTTACCGAACCGGAGGAGCCGAAGCATAAATTGAAGAATTCTGAATACGCATTGAAGTTTGGAACTACAATGGAAGGTTTTGATTTTTCCTTCTGCTATTTTGAGGGGTTCTTTGACCTCCCTGTTATGTTTCGAGAAGCGATAATTCTACTTGATACCATAGTAATCTCACCTAAATATAAGAGATTTCGTGCTGGTGGTTTTGACTTTACTACAATCCTTAAAGATTTAGGATTAAGGGGAGAACTTGCGTATGTGGATAAAGGATACTATATAACTACTGATTTACTGGATACCGATGGAATAGTTGAGAAGGCAAATCTTTCCTTTGTTCTTGTTGCAGACTATAAGTTCTTAGAAGATCTCTATCTCAATTTCCAATGGATAGGACGATATATATTTGACTACGAAGATGGAATAGACGAAGACGAATTGGAAAACAGGTTCGTTTTTAGTTGTCACAAATACTTTTTTTATGAGGAGTTAAAACTTGGACTTTCAGGTATGGTATATAACTTAAGGGATCAAGATTATATGCTACAGCCCTATCTTGAATATTCAGTCACAGATGGTGTCTTTTTTGAAACTGGATGCTATCTATTTGGGGGTAAGGAGAAATCGATATTAGGACAGTTCAGCAAAAACAATTGTCTCTTCCTTAAAACTTCCTATTATTTTTGATGAAAGGGAGACACTATGAGAAAATTTGGCGAATTTATACTTAAATATAGAATTCTCTTAATAATAGCTATTTTTATTATAACGGTTTTGTGCTTTTTCTGTTTACCTGATCTGGGAATGGAAGGCGACGAAACAACATGGTTTTCGAAGGGAGACCCTACTCTAAAGACCTATAATGAGTTCATAGAAACCTTTGTTGGGGGTGAATTTGCTGTGGTTGCCTACAGGTCAGATAATCCATTTATTGAAGCAGAGATAACCTATCTTTCCCATCTATCGCTTGTATTAGAGAATGTACCTTTTGTTAGTGAGGTTACAGGCTTAACTGCGGTGGATGATATAGTGGGAACTGAAGAGGGATTAGAGATCAAACCACTTATTAATGGAAATTATTTATCCGATGAGAAGATTTCAAGTCTAAAGCAGAGAATAGACCTTAATCCATTCTACAAAGGGAATCTGATTTCCAATGATTATAAGACTATAGGGATAGTGTTGTCCCTGGACATACCAATGGAAGATGAAAAGCCGCACAGTGAAATCTCTGATGAGATTGTTACTGCTCTCAGAAAAATATTACATGAAGAGCATGAAAAGACTGGGAGGATATTTTACGTTGGCGGTAGTATAATTACGGATTTCGAGGTAAGATCAATAATGGAAAGAGATATACATAAATTCTTTCCGTTATCAATGCTTCTTATAGCAGTAGTACTGTTTTTAATATTCAGAAGCCCATATTCTGTTCTTTTCCCTTTAATTACTGTATTTTTAGCCCTGATCTGGACATTGGGTCTCAAAGGCATGCTAAATTCACCAATAACCCCTGTTTCCACCACTCTTTATACTCTGATAACAGTAATAGGAATAGCAAACTCTATTCACCTAATTAGTCATTATCGCATAGAAATACAAAGACTTAATAATAGAAGACAAGCGCTTCTTGAAACATATAGTAAAGCTGGTAAACCATGTCTGTTTACATCGCTCACCACTGCAATAGGTTTTGGCTCCTTGAGTATCAGCAATATCCCGGCGATAAGAGACATGGGTATATTTGCTGGCTTCGGAATAATGAGTGCTTTTATACTATCTATGATTTTGGTCCCAGTTGGATTACTGTTAACCAAAACAAGTCCTAAGGCTACGAACAAAGAAGGATACAAAGTTATGGGGAATGTACTTGAAAGGATTGGTAGGTTCAATCTCAAGTACCCTAAATTTATAATTATGTTTAGTCTTCTGATTGTTTTGGTTATGATGGTGGGTATACCTAAAATTCACATGGAGGGGTCTATGATGGAGTATTTAAAAGAGGGTACTCGCCTAAGGGAAGATGCTGAGTTTTTAGATGAGAAACTGGGCGGGATATCAAGCACAGAAATTATTATTCGTGGTGAACAGGATTCTTTCAAGGATCCCGAAGTCTTGAGGAAGATCGAGAGCTTACAGAATCTGGTTGAAAACTACCCAAAGGTTTCACTCTCTTTTTCCCTGGTAGACTACATTAAACTCATTAACAGGGCACTAAATAATGATGATGAAAGATATTTCAGTATTCCAGAGACACGGGGAGCAGTTGCACAGAGCCTGCTTCTGTATGAAATGTCAGGTGGAACAGAAATCGAGGACTATGTAACTATAGATTATGATATGGCGAGAGTTTCTATGAGGACAAATCAGATGAATGAAAAAGAGAGGAAGAAGCTGATAGAGAATATAAAGAGTTATACAGACAGAAACTTCAATCAATTTAATACGGAGATTACTGGAATGGATAATATGGTTCATAAGGTAACCGAGCGTATTGTCTTTACCCAAATTCAAAGTCTCGGATTAGCTTTTTTAGTGATAATAGGATTGATGTTACTCTTATTTGGATTAAGGGGCGGGCTGGTTAGTATACTGCCCAATATATTCCCTATAGTATTTGTATTAGGTTTAATGGGATATGCTCGATTTTATCTTAATATTGCAACAGCAATAATTGCATCCATAGCCATTGGGATAGTTGTGGACGATACAATACACTATTTTTTCCATTTTAGACATGAATTTAGAATGACAGGTGATCGGGAAAGGGCTATGAAAAACGCTTTACAAAAGGTTGGCAAGGCACTCAGTTTTACATCGCTAATACTTGCTCTGGGATTTTCTATTTTTCTTCTTTCTGAAACCAAAATACTTGTAAATTTTGGGATACTTTCAGGCACTGCTATAATTATAGCTCTTCTGGGAGACCTGTTCATCGGTCCTGTCTTGCTATCAAAATTGAATGTTTTTAAGAAGTAAGATAGGAATTTAAGATTATTACTCTTTTTTAGCTTTTATATACTCATCTACCAAGTGTTCCAAAATTTCCAGAGGTACAGAACCCTGTTTCAATACCACTGAATGGAAATCTTTGATATCAAATCTTTCACCTAATTCCTTCTTAGCTCGATTCCTCAGTTCCAATATCTTTAGCTCACCGATTTTATACGCACATGCCTGTCCCGGCCATACAATGTAACGATCAATCTCTCCATATCCAGCCCATCCTACGTTATCCAACATATACTGATACGCCTGTTCGCGAGTCCATTTCTTATAATGGATACCTGTATCCACAACCAAACGCACAGCTCGAAAGAGCTCTGACCTGAGACAACCAATTAAACTATGAATATCATCATAAAAGCCGTATTCCTTTGCAAGTTTCTCTACATACAATGCCCACCCTTCTGTATAGCCGGTAAAGAAAAAGAGACTCTTGAATAGTCTAAAGTCTGCTGACTCCTGTTCAATGGCTATTTGAAAATGGTGTCCAGGTATTGCTTCATGATACGCTAAAGCTTTCATACTTGGTTTAAAATGTTGATATGATAGATTTGCGTAAAATATTCCACCAGAAGATCCATCAAGTTTAGGAAATTGGTAATATGTTCCTGCTGTTTGTTCTTTAAATTCTGGCACGCGTTCTACTCGGACCGACGCCTTTGGTATCAAGGAAAACAAGTCTGGAAGCTTCATGCTCATTGTATCAATAATTGCCTGATAGTCTTTTAAGGTTTGGAGCTTACCTTCTTCATTGGCTGGGTAAAAATAACGTTCATCATTTCTGTTGCGGGCTGTTTTCAAATACTCTGCCAACAAATCAGTAAAATTTTCACTCCCAGAAATTCCTATGGTTTCAAAAAGTTTTTTAATTTCATCCTGAATGTAGCCAACCTCTTTAAATCCCAAATTGTGAATTTCTTCAGGTGTTATAGTTGCGGTAGTGTGATGGTGAAGACAATATTTATAATATTCATCCCCATTGGGAAGTTTCCAAGCACCAGCATCAACAGTTGCTTTATCTTTTAAGCTACTTATATACTCACTCATCTCTTTGTATGAAGGATATACACTGTTTTCGAGTGCACTCAGCGCTTTTTGACCAAGCGCCTTTTTGGATTCATCGTCTAGTGTATTTAAATTTTGAATTCTTCTCTTAAAAGAAGTAAAGAGAATATTTTCAGAGTGAGGTACTTTTAGAAAATCATCAAGTACTTGCTGGAATGTTTCTATGATGAATATGGGAGGTATAATTCCTTTTTGCTCTCTAATCGCAAGTTGCTCTAATAGCTGAGAAACTTTGCCGTTATATTTCATTAAACGCTTTATGTGATTCTCCGCATCTTCAGGTGTTTCTATTTTATGATGTTCTGTCAACAGGGTCGTTAACTGGTTGTGAAAACCGAACATGGGATTGATGATGTATTTATGATATTTAAACTGTTCTCCTTGAAGTTCATTATCCATAAACCATTTTAATACATCACTGGCAACCCACTGTGAAGATGTAAGTTTTTTCCTATCATATTGAGGGAGCCAATTACTGTATTTTCTATACATTCGATATAACTTTTCCCATGCCTCATCTGAAACATTATCTAACTCATCATTTCGTACTTTGACCCCGTGTTGTTCTGTAATCCCTAATTCCGTCCCAGTTTCAGGCCTTAGTTTTATATATTCACAGAAAAAACCATCAAATAGTTGTTCGATATCTTTTGGTGCTTTCTGATTTGGTGAAGCAAATACTATAAAAGGCAGTAAAATCAGAAGAATAATAATTGTTATAATTTGTCCCAAAGTAACCTCCTTATTAGTTCCTTCTAAGTTTTTTTGAAGACTATTAAAGCATGTACTCATAGAAATATTACAATAATACTTGCAGCCATGTCAAGTTTTTTTTGATAAGAAAAAATCCTAATCGTGAAGAAAAATTGTGAGGAAAATTACTTGACATTTTCAATTTTTTCTATATGATTATACAAAAAAGTAGGTGATATAATGGACAAGTTAAACAATAATTTTGAGTACGTAGAAGATTTTGATGATGAGGTTTGGGATGAGGAGAAGTGGGAAAAGTTTATGCAAGAAGCTGATAAACGGGTTGACGAGTACCTAAAGAGAATAGATGATGAACTCAAAAAAGCTAAAGAAAGCCCTCTCAATCATAATTATTGTGTAGAGGAACAAGGAATCGAAAAGCCTGATGAGGCATTCGAATTAGAACCGTTTGAATCTGTAGCTGAGAGTTGGAGAACACTTGAGAAGCCCTGGGATGATAGAGAAGACGAGAGAGATTTCGAAGAAATCCCAGCATACCGGATTGCTTATGATTTTGGTTTTGCCATTCATAATTTTATAGAGAAATTTTACCCTGAAAGAATAGATATTCCAGAGATAAATCAACTTGCAGAAAATTGTTTTGTAATAGGTGCAAAGATTGCAGGCGGACATGGGATAGGCTATGAAAGGGATGTTTTGGAGGGCAATATTGCCAATTGCAAACGGGGACTTAATGCAGCTGAAGAATGTCTTGAGGCACTGGAAAATCTGCGCATGAAAATAAAACCAACTCCTGAACTACTTAAATTATATGGCTTTTCTCTGAAGACCAGATATGCTGTGAGAGAGTGGATAGAAGAGTTGCGCAGCAGAATATGGTGGCGCTAACAAATCCCCCCTATTAGATGTGACTTTGCAGGAGATGGGAGTGAATCCCCACTTGAGATATTACACACCCAAAATCACCTCTTGAGAGAGGTGTCGGAGCCTGTCCTGAATGTAAGTGAAGGAAAGGAGACGGGGTGTGTAACCCTCACCTTTATCCTATGAAATAAAAACTGAATACCAAATAATAGTATTTAACAGAGTGGGTAATGACGTCCGATTAAAAGAAGAAATTAAAAATTATTGGGAAATCATACTCCACTTTATGTTGACTTTAGTT
>SOIS01000167.1 GCA_004375965.1 Candidatus Cloacimonadota bacterium
CCATTATGTATAATATAGTCCGGGTATTTAGCTTCACTATCGACAAGTACAGCAACGTAAACTGGTGCAGAAAGTGCATCTTCTAAAGCATTTTTAACCTCTTTACTGACATCCTCTAACTCCTTTTCAGATGGCTTTATCTTCTCTTTATAGAGTTCGAGATACCATAAGAGTGCCTCTTCTTTTAATTGGTCCAGTTTTTTCTATCACGAATTACCAGAAATTTCCATGGTTGTTGATTGCCTGCGGTAGGTGCAAATCGTGCAGCATCTAGAATTTTTATAATATGTTCCTTTGGAACATGAGTGGATTTAAATTTTCGAACTGTACGGCGATTTTTTATTATATTTAGAAGATACGTTTGTTTTTCATCGTATTTTATCTCCTGATTCTCTTCGGTTATATATCTATTAATAGGTGTGCAAATATCGGAAATAACCTTCCACATATTATCTTCTTTATGAAATATCAATGTAAAATATGAATCAAAAAAAGGAAGTCAATGGTTAAATACCTTGTTGACTTTATACTCCTAACTATTAAATTTAATATATATTATGAAAAAAAGAGGTTCCAGGCCTGTTTACACTTATGTCCATGATCGTAAAATGGTTGAGGATTTTCGCACTCTATCCCAAAAAATATTACGCTCTGCAAATCGTCGCGTTCCCCTAATAAATTTCTTTCGCGAAGTTTCAAAGATGCTAATAGAATTCTCACAATGTGATGAGATTGAAATGCGGCTCAAAGAAGGAAAAAAATATTATCGATGTAAGGCGAAAAACAGACCTGAATTTTCTTTTCATTTGGAGAATATGCTATTCATTCAAAATAAAAACGGCAAGAGTATTCCCTGCTCTGGAGAGGAGTCGGCGATTGAAAAACTATGTCGGAACATCTTCACTGGAGAATTTGACACTTCACTACCCTTTTTCACAAAGAGCGGAAGTTTCTGGACAGGAGATATAAAAAACCCTTTAACTCTGAATTCTGAAGAAGATGTAGAATACAAAATTCCTTACCTTTCCATCAATGAGAATTACAGCTCACTAGCTATGATCCCTTTTGAGATTGACAGTGAAAATACTGGACTCCTAATACTAAAAAGCAAACAAAAATTCTTCTTCACCGCTAAAGAAATAGATTTCTACGAAGGTCTTGCACAAAACCTTGTACTAGCGATAGCTCACCAGCATGCTCAATCGGAATTACGCGAACGGATCAAGGAACTTACATGTTTGTATGATATAGCTCAGATTGTTGAGCAGCCAGAAATATCTATTGAAGATATCCTACAAGGAATTGTTGAGCTCCTTCCACATGCGTGGCAATACCCTGAGATAACCTCAGCTCGAATCATTCTTGATGGATGTTCATATATTACATCCAACCTTAAAGTGGAAAAACATATCCAGAAGGCTGATATTGTACTGGGCGGACTGAAAAGAGGAACAATTGAAGTTATATATGCAGAGGATAAACCAGAACTCGATGAAGGACCTTTCCTTAAAG
This sequence comes from Candidatus Cloacimonadota bacterium, assembly GCA_004375965.1. Lineage (GTDB taxonomy): Bacteria > Hydrothermota > E44-bin80 > E44-bin80 > E44-bin80 > SOIS01. The sequence goes on from SOIS01000167.1 coordinate 1,513, forward strand.
AAGAAAGAAAACTGATAGATACTATAGCAAGAGAAATTGCTCTAATAATGGAACACATACAGGTTCAAGAGGAAAAAGTAAAACTAAACGAACAGATCAGACACGCTGACCGTCTAGCAACCATCGGTCAACTCGCAGCAGGTATCGCCCACGAACTGAATGAACCTCTGGGAAATATTTTAGGGTTCGCACAACTCTCAAAGAAATGCAAAGGATTGCCTGGGCAAGTAAAGTATGATCTTGAGAAGATAATAAAAGCCTCATTGCACGTGAGAGAGGTGGCTAAAAAGCTTCTGATTTTTGCTAGACAAATGCCAACAAAAAAATCTAAGTTAAATCTCAATAAGATAGTTGAAGAGGGACTTTACTTCCTCGAATCTCGTTGCGAAAAGGAAGGAATAGAGCTAGAACGATCTCTTTCTTCCGGATTGCCAGAAATAACAGTCGATCAAGCGCAATTGCATCAAGTGCTGGTAAATCTTGTAGTAAATGCAATTCAGGCAATGCCAAAGGGAGGTAAACTCAAAGTAACTACATTATCTACCAATAACCACATATCACTAATTGTAGAAGATACAGGAGTAGGAATGAGCAAAGAAATTATAGACAAAATATTCCTTCCATTCTTTACTACAAAAGAGGTTGGAGAAGGGACTGGCTTGGGTCTGCCAGTAGTTCATGGAATCGTAACATCACACGGAGGTACTATAAAAGTTGAAAGCAAAGTTGGAATTGGTTCCAGGTTTGAAGTTCAACTTCCTACCACCGAATCAGAAGGTAACAGGAAGAAGGAATAAGATGAAAAAATTATCTAAAAAAGAAAGTATAATTATAGTGGATGATGCACCTGATACCCTGGAGATGCTTCAGAGAAATCTATCATCGGAGAATTACCTGGTTTTCACTGCTTCAAGTGTTGTTGAGGCTATCAGACTTCTCGAGTCAACGCCTGTTGATCTAGTTATAACAGATCTAAAAATGCCAAAGGTTAGTGGCTTAGATCTAATAAGGCACGTGCGAGAAAATTACAAAGATACAGAAGTTATGATGATAACAGGTTATGCCACAATAGAGGGTGCAGTTGAAGCTGTAAAGATTGGGGCAGAGGAATACCTGGCTAAACCCTTTACCGACGAAGAACTATTTTCCGCCGTAGAGAAAACACTGAATAAACTACATATGCGAAGAACAATCCAAACCAAGCAAAAGGTGAAACCACCGATACCTTATGGTCTGATTGGTGATTCAGAAGCTATTCGAAAGGTTTTTGACAACATAGCTAAAGCGGCGAAAACTCCTGCCACTGTAATAATTACTGGGGAGAGCGGTACAGGTAAAGAACTTGTAGCCAGAGCCATCCATTACAGTAGTACACGATCATCTGCTCCATTTGTACCAATAAATTGTGGTGGTATTCCAGAGGAATTGCTTGAAAGCGAGCTCTTCGGGCATGTCAAGGGAGCCTTTACTGGAGCCATTGATTCCCGCGCAGGCTTCTTTCAAACAGCTGAAGGAGGTTCAATATTTCTTGATGAAATTAGCGAAACAAGTCCTTCTATGCAAGTGAAACTCCTTCGTGTGCTACAGGATAAAGAAATCTGCATGATTGGATCAAGGCGCTCCCAAAAAGTGGACGTCAGAATCATTGCAGCAACCAACAAGGATTTACTAAGTTTGCTAAAAAAGGGAGTCTTTCGCGAAGATCTTTACTATCGCCTCAATGTAATTAACATCTCAGTATCGCCCTTAAGAGAAAGAGAAGATGACGTTCTTCTTCTGGCTAATCATTTCACAAGAAAATTCGCTGAAGAATTGGGTAAACCAGTATCCCAATTTTCAGATCGAGCATTACAAGTTTTGAAAAACTACAGTTGGCCAGGAAATGTAAGAGAACTGGAGAATCTCATTCAACGTCTCTTAGTCATGACTGATGGGGAGACGATAGACGTCCCGGATCTACCTTCATTTCTACGTTTTTCAGCTTCAAGTGAAAAGGGGCTTAATCGTACATTAGCGGAAGTTGAATCTGAACACATTCAGAACGTTCTTGAAAGCGTAGACGGTAACAAAACAAAAGCAGCAGAAATCCTTGGCATCTCCAGAAAAACTTTAAGAAACAAACTTAAAAATAGAAAATAACAACTAAAATTAAACTCTATTACCGGGTAAATTTTACCCGGTGGTTCAAAACTTTCCACAAATTTCTCAATCATTTTATTTATGATCTCATAAAACCAAAAACACTTATCTGTTACTATAGATTTAAATACTTCTGATTATCAGCTACTTAGAATATTTATAGTTACTATTAGCGACTCATAAATGCACAGAAGAACGTTTTATACAGATGAAAATTATGGCATGGAAGTTGTATATATAATAGCAGAGGAGTCAATAAATGGTAAGAAATAATATGAATTTGCAAAAGTTTTTGATGAAATCAGAAAGAAGGAAAAAATATCTGCATCAACTAATAACAAAAAAGGAGGTAATTAAATGTCAAGAACAAATCAATCTAACGTTGTAACTCTACCCATAGAAAATGAGCAGAAGATAGAATATCGCGGACTTTGTTCTACCTGTAAGAAAGCACCCATGTGTACTTACCCAAGAGATAAGGATAGATCTGTATTGCAATGTGATGAGTTCGAGGGTTATGAATATACTCCAGAAAAAGAAATGACATTTGCTGCATCCTTTATGCCGAAACGTTCTAGTCTGGATAAAGATTTGGGCAAGTATAAGGGTCTATGCAAGCTCTGCGAGAAACGTGAAACCTGCACTTATCCAAAACCCGAAGGCGGTGTATGGCACTGCGATGAGTACTGTTAATTATAGAGTGAAAGATGATGATAAAAGTTCTTGCTGAATATCTGCAGAAAGTGATCGAAAAAATCATAAGGAGGTAAAAATGCTAGTAACCGCTATAAAGAAAGCAAGTGTATATGATAATGTAACAAGACAATTCAATAAAGCAGCGGATTTAATGTCACTCGATCCAAATATTCGCAAAATTCTTGCACAGACAACCAATGAGATTGTAGTCAATTTTCCTGTAAAAATGGATGACGGTCCTATCAAAATGTTCATAGGTTACCGAGTTCAACATAACAATGTACTCGGACCTTTCAAAGGAGGATTACGTTTCCACCCACAGGTAGACTTAGATGAAGTCAGGGCTCTCGCAACCTGGATGACCTGGAAATCAGCGATCGTCAATATTCCATTCGGTGGTGCAAAAGGAGGGATTCAGATAGATCCATCCAAATATTCTCTCTCTGAGTTAGAGAGAATTACCCGTCGTTTTACATATGCTCTCGGTCACAATATTGGACCTGAGTATGATATTCCTGCACCTGACGTAAACACCAATCCCCAGATAATGGCGTGGATTCTCGATACCTATCTATCAATGGTACCTCCCAAAGAACGTCAAGGCTGTGTTCATGTAGTCACTGGAAAGCCTATAGAATCAGGTGGCAGTTTAGGACGCGACAAGGCAACGGGTCAAGGAGTGGTCTTCTGTATCGAAGAATGGGCTAAAGTTAATTATTTTGACTTAAATGGAGCCACATATATAGTCCAGGGATTCGGAAATGTTGGCTCATGGGTAGCCCGTTTGATAAAAGCACATGGTTCGAAATTAATAGCAGCTGAGGATATTACCGGTGGGATTTACAATCCTAAAGGTATAGATCCTAGCGAACTAATACAATTTGTAAAACAAAATGGTGGTGTTGCAAATTATCCTGGTAGTGAAGGAATAGATCATAAAACTTTTATGAAGACTGAAGCAGACATATTCATCCCCGCTGCACTCGAAAATCAAATCACAGAAGAGACTGCGCCAATGTTAAATGTCACAGTTGTTGCTGAAGGGGCAAATGGACCGACTGATACTTTTGGTGATGAGATATTACAAAGAAGAGAAATTCAAGTAATTCCAGACATCCTCTGTAATGCAGGAGGTGTAATCGTTAGTTATTTTGAATGGCTTCAGAACAAGAGAAGTGAAGCATGGGAACTTGAAGAGGTGGACAACAAACTCCACAAGAAAATCACCAATGCTTATAAACGAGTTAAGGAAACTGCAGAAGATTTTAATACTGATTGGCGTACGGCTGCATATATAGTTGCTCTGTCTCGTCTGGAAATAGTTTATAAAGAACGTGGAATCTTTCCTTGATTTAGGCTTTAGGGTTTATCTGCCATTTGCTTCCAGTTAATTTACACATAACTGAACTTACAGCCCGACCAGTATAAACTGGTCGGGCTTTTAAATTACAAAACTTTTAGAACGATTCGAAAAAAATCAAGTCTTCAAGTTCTTTCTTCGGTGGA
>SOIS01000143.1 GCA_004375965.1 Candidatus Cloacimonadota bacterium
TGGAGTTTTAATTCCACCACCTACAATCAGGGGTATCGAGATGTAATCTTTAACACTCTTTATAACATTTTCGGGAACGCTATATTTTGCACCACTTCCTGTATCCATATAACACATCTTCATACCGAGATATTCGCCAGCAAGGGCGTGGGATTTTATCAGGTTCTTCTTTTCTCTCGGTATTGGCTTCGTATTGCTGACAAACTCGACACTCGTATAGTTTCCAGATTCTATCAAGAGGTAAGCGACAGGAATTACCTCAAGGGAATAACTCTTTATGAGTGGTGCTGCCTTTGCATGTTCACCTATAAGGAACTCAGGATTCCTTCCGCTTAAGAGAGAAAGAAAAAAGATAGCGTCAGCTTCTTTCGAGACCTGATAATGACCGCCCGGGAAAATAATAACAGGTTTCTGCGTCTTTTCCTTTATTCTCTTGATAATACTCCTCAAATCTATATTGTTGAATGTACTGCCGCCAACAAGGATTGCATCAATACCTTCATCTTTCAGGTTTTCAAGTATATTTTCAAAGTTTTTATCCTCTGCCTTTTCTGGGTCAATGAGCGGTAAGTAACCAGCTCCTTTTTCTTCTTTAACATTCATAAGATAGTCAAAAATTGTCATATATTCTCCTATAATAAAATAATAGTTATGCCTGTGTAATCATTGGATTTCTTCTTTCATGTTAGTCTCTTCTTAATGAAATCCTTAGCGGCCTGTAGGGCTTCATCAATCTTTTCCTTTTTCTTACCTCCCGCTGTTGCAAAGTCCGCTCTTCCTCCACCTCCACCTCCGATTAACCGGGCAACCTCTTTTGTTATTTCGACGGCTCTTATCCTCTTAGTTAGGTCTTCTGATACAAAAACAACAATGTTTGCATTATCATTGAAATCGGTACCAAAAACTCCTATACTCATTTTATTCCAGACTCTCTTTGTCTCATCAGCAAGGTTTCGAAGCATTTCTGGACTCTGACTGGTAACCCTTTTTATTATTAGTTGAATCCCTTCTTTTGTCTTTTCTGGTTCAAACGATTTAACTTCATAGGAATTGATTTTCTTCTCAAGTTTTTCAATTCTGCGGAAAAGGTTTTTCTCATTTTCAAGAATATTCCTTAACCGCTCCTCTATTTTTCCCGGGTCAACCTTTAGTATTTGAGAAACAGTATTTTCAATTTCCTCAAGGGTTTTGAGGTATTGCAATGAATTCCTTCCAGTAAGTGCCTCTATTCGTCGAACACCACTGGCAATTGAGGATTCGCTGATAATCTTAAATAATCCAATCTCGCCTGTTCTTTTAATGTGGGTTCCTCCGCAGAGTTCCATGGAGACGTCGCCGATTTTTAGAACCCGTACAGTATCTTCGTATTTTTCATCAAAAAGCGCAATTGCACCCATCTTTTTTGCCTTCTCAAACTCTGTTTCGAACGATTCAACAGGTATATTGGAAAGAATCTTTTTGTTTACAAGGGATTCTACCTGTTCCAGTTCATCCCTTTTTAATGATGAGAAATGTGTAAAGTCAAATCTCAATCTATCAGGGGCTACGAGTGAACCTTCCTGGTGAATATGTTTTCCTATCACTTCTCTCAGTGCTGCTTGAAGAAGATGTGTTGCAGTATGATTCCTTGCAATATCCATTCTTCTATCATTGTCAACCTCTGCTGTCACCTTCATTCCTTCTTGAGGATTACCATTCACAATTTTTCCAATATGGACATTGCCATATGGAGAAGGTTGTGTATCAATAATTTCTATTTCAAGTCCATCACCTTTTATTATTCCTGTATCACCCACTTGTCCACCCATTTCAGCATAGAATGGTGTCTCTTCAAGTATCAATCCAATGTTTTTATCTATCTCTTTTGTTGCTATGATTGTTGTCTCTTTGGATAGTGTTTCATTCCCTATGAATCTTGATTTCTTATCAATTCCATTCCAGAGTAAATCTTCTATTTCACCACTAAACTTTGTAGCGCTCTTTGCACGTTCTCTCTGTTTTTTCATCTCTTTCTTATATCCTTCTATGTCAATTGTAAAACCTTCATCAGCAGCAAGTTCCTCGGTTAATTCCATGGGGAATCCATATGTATCGTAAAGTTTAAAAATATAATTACCTGGTATAATCTGGCTTTTCTCTCTCCTAAGACCTTTTATCATTTCCTTAAATATAGAGATTCCAGAATCAAGTGTATTGAGAAATCGTTCCTCTTCTGATTTGATAACAAGCGAAGTATGTTCTACTTTTTCTTTGATTTCCGGATATGCCTGAGCCATACTATCAATAACATCACCTACCAATGTATAAAGAAATGGTTCTTCATATCCTAATTTTTTCCCTTCAAGTAAACCCCGCCTGAGAAGTCTTCTAACAACATATCCTCTCTCTTCATTTGAGGGAATGATACCTTCTGTGATTGTGAAAGTGAGGGCTCTTACATGGTCAGCAATAATCCTCTTTGAAAGTCCCTCCTCTCCTTTTTCAATTGATTCAATAATTGGTTGAAAAAGGTCTGTTTCAAATATATTTTTCTTATCTTGACAAACCATAAGTGTCCTTTCTAAGCCCATGCCTGTATCAATACCCCTGTTTCGTAGGGGTTTGTCTTTTCCATCTTTCTGCCGGTCAAATTGAGGAAAAACAATATTCCAGATTTCAACGAACCGCTCGCATTCGTTTTCTATTGTACACCCATCCTCTTTCCTGCCGAATTCTTCGCCGAGGTCGAAGAAAATCTCAGATGAAGGACCGCACGCTCCTGTTGTTCCTGCAGGTCCCCAAAAATTCGTTTTTTTACTTAAACGGAATATCTTTTCATCTGGAAGGCCAATATGCTTCTTCCATATATCATAAGCTTCTTTATCTCCCTTAAAGACTGTTATCAATAACTTTTCATTAGGAAGACACAGGACATCACGCACAAACTCCCATCCCCACTCTATTGCCTCTTTCTTGAAATAATCTCCAAAGGAAAAATTTCCGAGCATCTCAAAGAATGTATCATGAAATGGAGTTCTTCCAACCTTGTCTAAATCGGTCAGCCTGAAACATTTTTGAACGCTACAAGCCCTTTTATATGGAAGCGAAACGTTACATGACCAGAGAGATTTGAATTGAACCATTCCAGCACTGTTAAAGAGAAGGGTAGGGTCATCCTTAACGATAAGAGGAGCGCTTTTAACAACAGTGTGATCTCTCTCTTTGAAAAATTCTAAAAAAACCTTTCTTAATTTTTCAGATGTCATTTTGTTTTCATTTGGATTTTGTCATTCTTAAATTATTAGTTATTCATCGTACATCCCTTAAGCTTTCCCGCATTTTCTACTATCGTCCTTCTATCATATGATTGCCGAGAGAAGGGATGGAGAAGTGGACTACGTCTCCATTTTTTAACATTGTATCTTCACATGGTGGTTTTCCGTTAACGGTAAAACCAAGACTACCAGGTGGAAATTTGTCCTTAATTTCTGGATAGCTCTCAAGAACAGATGCAAGTATAAAAAAGAAGTATACTCTATTAGAGAGATAGCACTCCTCACTCTCTTTGTTTGTAATGAGTTGCAGTGTTTCATCATAGGTAATCAATATCTTGTGATGATCATAATTATTTTTCTTCATAGAGACAACTATAAACTATTTATATCTAAATTTCAAGAGTTTTTTATGATTTCTAAAATCCTTGATTACTTCGATTAGTGAAGATTACACAGATTAATATAAAAACCCCACTCCAGGATGGTGGGGGAAATCGGTGAAATATTAAATAATCTGTGAAATCAACTACTACTTCTTTTTAGTTATTTTATAAACAATTTCACCATCCTGTATCATTCCAAGTTTCTCACGGGCAATTCTCTCTATTGTAAAAAGGTCATTTCTTAATTTTTCACATTTCCTTGCAAGTAAAACATGTTCGGTAATAAGCCTATCTGTTTTTCTTTCTGTACTCTTAATCCGCGAATATAATGTAATAATCTTGACAAGTCCATATTGACCACCAAGAAAGAGATATAGAAACCAGATAAATAATGCAATTTTTATAAACCTATAAAACCATCTTTTGAATCTTGTCCCTTTTTTCTTCCGTCTGGGTTTCCTGTAATAATAATTTCTATTTGTAAAGTGCATTATCTATTTATAAACTCCGACCAATCAATTGTCAAGAAAAAAGTTAACAGGGATTGAAAGAGAATATAAGAGATAATAAATGAAAATAAAAAACGAAATTAGAAGAATGGGAAAATGTTCTTAACAGACGAAAATACGAAAATGGAAATTACGAATATCACAGCAAAATATACAGGAAACAATTTCCTAATTTTTAATTTCTCAATTTCGGGTTTATCAATTGCCCTATCTCTTACAATCTTTATTGATGATAAAATTTAATCTATTTGTTTACTCGCTGATAACTTTGTGCCCTACGGTTTAATATGTAGAATGGAATTTTATTTTGTATGGAATTCTACAATATCACCGTCCTGTAAAACCTCATCCCTATCAATTCTCATCCCATCATATTTTTCTTTCCGCCATAACCTAACAAATTTCAGATCGCTTAAGAAGTCCCTGTGAATCTCTGAAGCGAGTTCTATAACCTTAGAACCTTTCTTGAGAACATACGGATGGAATTTATCTACATCCCTTTTAGGTGGTTTTGTATAAACCCTTATTATCTCAAGTGATTGAAAAATCTCTTCTTTTAATCTTTCAACGCCAGTTCCCGTAAGGGCGGAGATGCTTAGCAATTTGAATGTAGAATCATATAATGTCAAGAGTTGCTTGAAACGGATATCTGCATCTTTAATGTCTTCTTTATTGCAAACAAAGATGGCACTCTTTACCATAAAGTCTTCATCCGACATTTCTTCATCTTTTGTGGCAACTTTGATACGGGAAGATTTAAGAAGGTTTAATAGCGATTGCATTTCAGCATTAATATCATCATTTATTAGATTAAGAACTAAAAGAAGTAAATCACTACCCCGTGCGATTCCAAAGATCCAACCCGGTGCATAATCGCTTGAAATCGGCGGCATATCGACAAGCTGGATTTGAATATCTTCATAAAGAAGCATCCCTATCTGCGGTTTTGTTGTAGTAAAAGGATAATTCTGAACCTCTGGTTCCGCATTTGTCAAGGTTTTAAGGATTTGAGATTTTCCTGAATTTGGCATGCCGAGGATAACAACCTGAGCTACACCCTCTTTAGGAACATGGTAAAAATCAAAACGTGCTGCCCCTGGTTTCTTTCCTAATTCTCTCTTTAGTTTTGATATTCTTGCCCTAATATCTGCCTTAAGTTTATCCGTACCTTTATGTTTGGGCATAATGGAAAGGAGTTCAAGGTAAATCTGTATTTTCTCTTCAGGGCTGTGTGCAAACCTTAATTCTTTTTCCTTCCGGTAGTAAGTGGGGGGTAGATTTGCTGGCATAAGTAGTTCCTTAGAGGGATGCCCTCTACCTCAATTGATAAATTACTTAACGTAAGGTAGAGGTGCATCCCTAATTGTATTTTTTAACGCAGAATCGATACTTTCTTTGTTTCTGTTTTTTCTCCCATTTGTGCTTTAATAAAGTAAATTCCTGATGGCACACGCTCTCCAGAAGTGGTTGTACCTTTCCATAGAATTGTGTGTTTACCTCTCTTCAGGTTTTCAGAAAGAAGTGTTGCTATTTTTCTGCCTGTGATACTGAAAATAGAGACTTCTGTGTGAATTGCTTTATTTACAGTGAAATTGATTTGAACGGATTTTGTGGATATGGTTGGGAAGACAGAATAAGTGAATTCCTTTGTGTTTCCAGAAATTTCTGAAATACCGC
>SOIS01000169.1 GCA_004375965.1 Candidatus Cloacimonadota bacterium
TATTTTCCATTTTCTTATCTTCGTTTTTTATAGCTTAATACTTTACCTCCTTTAGAAAGAGCCCATTGGGTGGTGCTGTTGAGCCGGCTCTTCTTCTGTCCTTTGCAAGGAGGATCTTTTGTATGTCAACGACTTCTAATTTTTTTCTTCCAAGAAGAACAAATGTTCCAATGATTATCCTTACACACTTGTGAAGGAATCTATCTGCCTCTATCTCAAAAATAATTTCATCCTCTGTCTCTCTAAATTGACATCTATTTATATCCATACACATATTTTCTTTCTTCGATTTTGTAACAGTAAATGAGGTAAAATCCTTTTGACCAAGTAATAATTGACATCCTTCATTCATACGCGAAATGTCAAGGTCATAACCGTAATACCATGAAAAGGCTCTCTTGAAAACGGAATAATTTTTTAATATTCTATAAATATAAACCCTTGAAAGAGCATCAAATCTTGAATGGAAAGCGTTTTGCACCTCCTCTGTCTCTTTTACGAAAACATCATCAGGTAGATGCGCATTAATTGCATTTTTGATTGTTTCTTCATCATAGTTCCCTTCTGGTGAGAAATTTACAACCTGTCCGTGTGCATGAACGCCGGTATCAGTTCTTCCTGCTGCTGTAACCTTTGTTTTCTTACAGAGAAATTTCTCGAGTGCGGATTCTAAAACTCCTTGTACAGTTCTTTTCTTTGGCTGGACTTGCCATCCATAAAAGTTTGTGCCGTCGTATTCCAATACTATCTTAATATTTCGCAAAAAAGGATACCCCCTGTGGAGATAAGTACAATAGCAATTATTGAGAAGTCTATTCTTTTAAGACTCATTTTTATGAAGCTTGTTCTCTTCCTTCCGGGATGATACCACCTCGCCTCAAGTGCAAGTGCAAGTTCATTTGCTCTCTTAATGGAGAGTAAAATGATAGGTATGATTAGAGAAGAGAGATGTTTAATCCTTTCAGTGAATTTCACATTGAAATTGAGCCCGCGTGCCCTCTGTGCCATTAAGATTCTTGAAGATTGTTCCGACATCGTTGGTATAAACCGAAGAGCAATATGAATGATTATGAAGAGGTCATCCACCGGAATCCTCAGCTTTCTTAAAGGAGAGAATAACCTTGAAAGCCCATCTGTGAGATCCATTGGATTTGTGGTAAGGGAAAAAAGATAGGTAAAAAGGATAATTAAGAAAAGCCTTATTGAAAAGAAGATACCCTTTTCTATTCCTTCAAATGTGATATATATTCTGTTGAAGTGAAAAACCACCCTTCCTGGTGTAAAAAGAGCATGAAAGATTATTGTCATAATAAAAAGCCATACAAAAAATCTCATTGGTCTTGCAATGAATTTTAGGTGAATTTTATTAGAAAATATGGTAATGGTTGCAATAAACAGCCAGAAAAGATAGTATTCAACATGTTTTACAAGAAGGAGCGAAACAAAAATTATTATTAGCGAAATAAATTTAACTCTGGGATCTAACCTGAAAATGAATGTCTTGCCTTTAAGACTACTTGAGAAAAAATCTATCATTTTAGATTATGCATTAGACAGAGATTCGCAGGTTTTAATCATTGGCAGCAGTAATCTCTTGGTTGCGATCCTTCAGGGTAAATCTGTAATACTAAGGTGAGATTCTGTGTCATTCTGTGGCTAAGGTATTATCTGAGATCACACGATTCCGAGTCTCATAAGGTCATGGAGATGGATAATTCCGATGGGACGGTTGGTAGTATTAACAACAGGTATAGATGTAATACCGTAGGCTTCCATCAATTTAACAGCGTTTATTGCAAGTTCTTCTTTTTTTACTGTCCTCGGGTTAAATGTCATAATTTCCCCTGCACTCATTTTGAAAATATCATTTCTTTTTTCAAGCAACCTTCTCAGGTCCCCATCTGTTATAACACCTGTAATCTTTCCTTTTGAATCAATAACGGTTGTTATACCCCTTTTTGATGTCATCTCAAGAATGGTTTCTTTCATACTTGCTTTTACTGGAACTATTGGGACATAACTTCCTGTAAGCATTACATCTTCTACCTTTGTAAGAAGCTTTCTTCCAATACTACCCCCAGGATGGAAAAGAGCAAAATCTTTGGGTTTGAGATTTTTTAGATGGAAAAGGCACAAAGCAAGGGCATCTCCGAGTGCCAGTGTTACCGCAGTGCTTGATGTTGGTACAAGATTGTATGGACATGCTTCCTCATCGACGGATATATCAAGCACAACATCACTCTGTTTTGCAAGGGTGGAGTGAGAATTCCCTGTAAAGGCAATAATAAAGGCACCTATTCTTTTTAAGGTCGGAATTAATCTAAATAACTCTTCAGTCTCGCCACTCTTTGAGATTGCAATTACTACATCATTTTTTGTAACCAGTCCAACATCACCATGAATACCTTCTGTTGGGTGAAGATGAAAAGCTGGTGTTCCTGTGCTCGAAAGGGTTGCTGCTATCTTTCTGCCAATTATTCCTGATTTCCCAATTCCTGAGACAATCACTTTCCCCTTACAATTATAGATCGCCTCAACAGCCTTGACGAAATTTCCTCCGATTCTTTTCTGTAACGAAAGGAGTTCATCCGCCTCCTTTTTTACAATCTCTTTTGCCTTTTTTATTATTTCTTTCTTTTTTTTCATAATTCTTTCTGAATGAGATTGTGGTATTTATTCTGAGCTTTTAATACCATATCCGTGACTTCTCTCACAGCACCTCTTCCACCCGTTTTCTTTGTGATGTATTTTGCAATCTCCTTAACTTCATCAACTGCGTCAGCTACAGCAACAGGGTATCCTACATTTTTCATCGCAGGGATGTCAACAATGTCATCGCCAATATAGAGTACATCTTCGTTCTTCATATTATATCTCTTAATTATCTTTCGGAGACAACCCCATTTGTCATCAATTCCCTGATGAACCTCAATCACCCCGAGGTCGTTTGCTCTCGTTACAAGTGCATCTGAAACTCTTGCTGTAATGAAGGCAACCTCAATACGTGCTTTTCTTGCAAGAGTAATTCCCTGTCCATCCTTCACATAGAAGGTCTTGATTTCTAAATCACCTGTCCCGTAAATTATTCTTCCGTCTGTCAATACCCCATCGACATCCATTGCTATCAACTTGATATTTTTCATAGTAACTCCTTAATTTTTATGTTTACGGACAACATTGTGGATATCTTTGAGAAGAGCAAGTAAACGACCGAGTTTATTCAACGGCAACATACTTGCTGCATCACATAGTGCTTTCTTAGACTCAGGATGTGTCTCAATAAAAAGCCCATCTGCACCAGCTGCAATTCCTGCCTTTGCAAGTGAGAAGATAAACTGCGGTTCACCACCACCTGATTGTTTTGATGGTATTCCATAGATTCTAATTGAATGGGTTACATCAAAAACGACAGGGTACCCAAGTGTATGCATAATATCAAAAGATCTCATATCAACAACAAGTCTGTGGTAGCCAAAAACAGTCCCTCTTTCAGTAAGGATGATATTTTTGTTTCCTGCGAACTCAAGTTTGCCAACAGTATTCTTTATGTCCTCTGGTGCAAGGAATTGTCCCTTTTTTACATTTACCACTTTTGCATTTTTCCCCACCGCGATTGCTAAACTTGTTTGTTGGGAGAGGAATGCTGGTATTTGTACTATATCGAGTACCTCTGATGCTGGTTTTACTTCTTCTATACTATGGACATCAGAGAGTATGGGAATATCAAATTCATCCCTTACCTTCTCAAGTATTCTTAAACCTCGTTTAAGCCCGGGACCCTGATATGAAGTCACCTTTCCTCTATTATCCTTTTTGTAGGATGATTTGAAAATAAAAGGAATTTTTAATCTAATAGAAATATTTTTAATCGCAGAAGCAGTCTTCATCACTATTTTTTCATTTTCAATCACACAGGGACCTGAAATAATGAAAAAAGGGTTCCTTTTGCCCCCGATTTTTAAATTATGAATTTTTATCTCTTTAATCACCTTTTCTTCTTCTTCTTGCGTTTTAAGCAAGCCTCAATTGTTCCAAGAAATAATGGTGCAGGGTCCTCAAGGAAGGATTTAAATTCTGGATGGGATTGTGTTGCTATGAAGAATGGGTGGTCCTCGATCTCTATAAACTCAATAAGGTTTATATCATCAAGTCTTTTATGAAAGCCAGTTATTTTCAATCCGCTATCCTCAAGAAAATGAACAAACTCAGGAGAAACCTCATACCTGTGCCTGTGTCTCTCAAGAACTGTATTTTTACCAATAGGTGTTCTTCCTATCCTGTATCTTTCATTCTTTCTCCCAAGCATCTCCTTAAGGCTTTCCTTATCTTTATCAATTCGCTCAGACTTTTTGTATAGTGAGAGTGTTAACGAATTTTCTTTTAAAAGTGCTGCATAGACACCGAGTCTCATTGTTCCACCGATCTGTTCATTTTCAAGAAGTTTTTTCTGAGTAGGTAGAACGTCTATTACTGGATATCTTGTTGATGCGTTAAACTCCGTAGAGTTGGCTCCAGCGAGGCTACAGACATTCCTTGCGAATTCAATAACTGCAAGTTGCAAACCAAGACATAAACCAAGGAGTGGAATCCTCTGTTCCCTTGCAAATTTTATTGCTGCTATTTTTCCTTCTATTCCTGTTTCACCAAACCCTCCAGGTATGATTATACCGTCATATGAAGAGAGTTTATTTATGTTATGCTCATTTTTTTCAAGTGTTTTGGAATTTATCCATTCAGTTTCAACGCCTACTCCAAGATTCGCTCCAGCATGTATTAATGCCTCTTTAATAGAGATATAAACATCATGTAGGCTATAGTCCCCAATATCAAGATATTTCCCTACCATAGCAACCTTTACACTCTTACGAGGATGTTCAATATTCTCTACAAGTTCTTCCCAGTGTTTGAAACAAGCTTTTTTTCTTTTCTTTATACCAAATTTTTTCAGAATCTTCTTACCAAGTTTCTCCTTCTCAAAATTCAAGGGAATTTTGTAGAGCGTTGGAATATCCGGCGCTGAAATGATAAATTCTCTTTGGATATTTGCATAAACCTCTATCTTCTTTTTTCTCACATCATCAAGGGGTTCTTTTGCTCTGCAGAGGATGATGTCAGGGAATATACCATGCTCGCTTAAACTTTTTATTGCCTGCTGTGTCGGTTTTGTTTTCATCTCGTTTATATGTGATGGTATGGGTAAATATGTTATTAAGATATAGACAACATTCTCCTTTCCAATCTGTCGTTCAAGACTTTTTGCAGCAAAGAGAAAAGGGATATTTTCATAGTCACCAATTGTGCCCCCAATCTCTACAAGTGCAAAATCATAGTTACTTGACGCAACCTTGATTCTTTCAAGGATCTCGTTAGGAATATGTGGGATAAACTGAACAGTTTTTCCAAGGAATTTTCCTTCTCTTTCCTGTTTAATAACTGAATTGTATATCTGTCCTGTTGTTATATTATTTATCTTGGAGATGGTTTCCCCAAGAAACCTTTCATAGTTTCCAAGATCCTGGTCTATTTCTCCGCCATCGTCCGTTACCCAGACTTCACCATGTTCAGTTGGTCTCAGTGTTCCAGCATCAACATTTATATAAGGATCTATCTTAATAGCAGTAGTCCTGAATCCGTACTCCTTGAGAATCTTCCCAATAGAGGCGGTCGCAACGCCTTTTCCTACGCCACTTATAACTCCACCTGCTACAATGATATATTTTGTATTCAGATAATGCCTCCGATTTTCAAAACATATTATCACCGAATTCTACCTTTGTCAACTTATTTTTCCTCACTACATTTATCAAACCACAGAG
>SOIS01000065.1 GCA_004375965.1 Candidatus Cloacimonadota bacterium
AAAGGTGAGGAGAAATCTCCCTTATCTGACTATGAATTATATAAAGCAGTTGTATGCCTTGCCAATGGCAACGGGGGTTTACTTCTGATTGGTGTTGAAGATGATGGAAGAACTACAGGTGCTAGACCTCGGCATGGAAGTTTAACTGACCCATTGAGACTCAAGGCAGCAATATTCAATAACACAATCCCCAATCTTCATGTTGAAATAGAGATCGTTTCTATTGATGGAAAGCCCATCATTATGATCAAGATACCGCGTTCTGATCGGCCTGTGTGTACTGGCAGCGGTCTATATGTCCGTCGTGCCATTATGGGAACGGGCAAACCTGGATGCGTTCCCTTTTATGCACATGAAATGGACTCTCGTAGGGGTAATCTCGGTCTCTTTGACTTAACAGCTCAACCTATTACTTCTGTGAAATGGGAAGATCTCGATCCAATAGAATTCGAACGTTTGAGACAGGTGATAAAACAATATGGTGGAGATAAAACCTTACTTGCTTTTGATAATTTTGAGATGGCTAAGGCACTTGGCTTGGTAGAAGGGGATACAGAACCGAAACATCCTACCCTGGCGGGAATCCTCCTGCTGGGAAAGGAAGAAATTTTACAGAGGAATGTTCCTGCTCATGAAGTTGCTTTTCAGGTATTAAAAGGTACAAAGGTTGAGGTAAACAATTTCTTTCGCTTGCCATTGATAAGAATAGTTGAAGAAGTTATGAGCCAATTTCGGGCGCGTAATCGGGAAGAGGAAGTAATGCTGGGTTTATTCCGTATGGGGGTTCCTGATTATTCAGAACAAGGGGCTCGAGAAGCATTTCTTAATGCCCTAATTCATAGAGACTATCAAAAACTCGGTGCTGTTCATTTCCAGTGGTACGAAGATAGAATAGAAATAAGTAATCCAGGTGGTTTTGTTGAAGGCGTTACTCTCAGTAATTTACTCGTTACACCACCCAGACCAAGAAATCCGCGTCTGGCTGATGTGTTTAAAAGAATTGGCCTGGTTGAGCGCACAGGACGAGGGATTGATACTATCTTTGAAGGACAGGTCAGGTATGGACGCCCAATTCCAGATTATAGCAGAACTACAGAAGATAGTGTAACGGTAATATTGCGAGGAGGACCGGCAAACCTGGATTTTTGTAAATGGGTTGTTGAACAGGAAAGAGCAGGACGTACTCTTTCTCTGGACGCCCTATTTATTCTTAATGAACTGCAATATGAGCGTCGAATTAATATCTCTCGTGCAGTGGAATTAACCCAAAAAACAGAAGGAGATGTCCGTTCTACATTGGAAAACCTTGTTGAATATGGCATTATAGAAGCTAAGGGAGAAAAGAAAGGGCGAACATATCATCTTGCTGCAAATGTTTATAGGACTTTTGGAGAAAAGGCAGGGTATATACGGACACGAGGATTTGAACCAATTCAACAGGAACAGATGGTACTCCAGTATGTTCAGGGACACGGAAAGATAAAAAGAGGAGAAACCGCAGAACTCTGTAGTATCACAGTGTTTCAGGCGAATAGGCTCTTGACAAAACTATGGAAGAAGAGAAAACTTTTACGAAAAGGACAGGGTAAAGGCACCTATTATGTTTTACCAGAATAAGGTTATTATACACGAAAATACATGCGCGCACGAAAATAATACATGCGCGCACGAAAATAAGAGCGATAATATGAATACTATGAACTTTTTTAAGGAAATATAGGCTAACAATGAGTTATGCTATGGTCAACATCGT
>SOIS01000024.1 GCA_004375965.1 Candidatus Cloacimonadota bacterium
GCAACATTGCTTTAGATAGCTTCATCAAATCAAATTGATATCTAATCCAACCACCTAAAAAGCCCCCCAATGTACTTAATATCAAGTACCTACCTATCATAATGGAATAAGAAATATGTGATCGTAATAGAAATCCCATGAACTCAAATATTGTCATGTGGTGACTAATACTATACAAGATATATGAATTCCCTATCAATAGGCTTGACATTACACAGCCAACGAATATTCCCATGAGCCATCCTCTCTTACCATAAATAATTCCAATTACCAGCACTGAAAGAAAGGGAGGTAAAATATCGAGATAGATTGGCGTTAAATGGGCAGGCTTTCCATGATATGGAAGACCCATCAAATTTCTTAGAGTATAAGATAAGAATACAGCCAAGAGAATAAGAAATAAAGGTAGAATTAAATTTTTATAGATATTCCTTTTTGCAATCTCATTGCCCACTCGATAGGTTGCTTCTTTTGATATATATTTCTTAACTTGAATAACACAAAGAGTAATTAGCAATAATGATATGAATGTAAGAGAATACAATAAGAACCAGAGAGATTTTATGCCTGTTTTGAATACAACTGCTGAAATAATGGGTGACGCAAGAATCTTGATTACAACAAATGCAATCGTAGATACTATTAGTGCCTTATTAAGCATCAATTCACCAGAATGTTCTCTCTTCTTCATCCCTCTCTCATTTTTCTGGTTTTAGTTTGATAAGGTAGATATTATTTCTGAATTTCATAATCAGATTTAATTTTCATCAGAAAGACGCAGGATTTTGATTTTCTTCCATCTCCTGTTGATCCAACAATAATATACCCTCCGTCAGATGTCACATGAACCGATGCGGCTTTATCATCATTTGGTCCACCATATGTTTTTGTCCAGATTATTTTACCTTCCTTATCTGTACGAATGATATAAGCATCCGTTTTTCCTTTACCGTAAGATTTCGTATATCCAACAATGATAAAGCCCCCATCCTTAGTTTGTTTAACAGAACTGGGCTCGTCATATTTCTTCCCTCCATATCTTCTTTCCCAAAGTATATTACCGAGTGAATCAGCTTTAATAATATAAAAGTCCTCATCTACTTTGCCACCACCCCAATAGTGCAATATTCCAGCAATAATATATCCTTTATCATTTGTTTGCTGAGCAGCGTGAGCTAATTCACTGAATTCTCCACCATATGTTTTTGTCCACAGCAAATTTCCTTTAGCATCTATCTTCATAAGGAAGATATCAAAGTTAGACCACAACTCATCATAACACTTAGATCCAATTATCATGTAGCCAGCATCTGATTCCTTTTGAAAAAACGAAGGAGAATCCACAAACTCTCCGCCAAACCTTTTTATCCATAATGTATCCCCAAGTGAGTCTATTTTCATTAAGAAAATATCTTGATCTTTATCAAGGAATTGACCTATTTTACCCAACAAGATGAATCCACCATCTTCTTCTTTTCTTACTGAACTGATAGAATATTTTTTTAACCATTCATATGTTCTTGTCCATTTGACATCTCCTGCGCTATCGATGCTTATTATGTGAATTTCTTTGTGATACCATTTGTGTCCAAAAATAATGAAATCACCACCTTGGGTTTCAAAAACCGCGCCTCCATGTATCCACTCATCATATTCCTTTTTCCAGAGAAAGTTTCCATTTTTGTCTGTTTTGATTATAAAAATCCTACTGTAACTACCACTGAGAATACCCACATTGGTACCAAAATTAATTTTACTTGTTGTTCCGGCAATTATAAATCCCCCATCACTAGTTTCTTGAACAGATCCTCCTGAAATTCCATCTTTTCCCCAATATGTTCGTACCCACTGTATTTCTGGGGATTTAGCTGCTACAAATACTAAAGAAATAAAGAAAATTATCAATTTTTGCATGTTTACATCCCTATTTTCACCACTTTCCCGACATTCTTGCCATTAGCCTTGAGGAAGTAGATGCCAGCTTTTCTATTTTATTTAATCAAGATTAACTTCTTTTTTTCTGTGAAGCCATCACCTTTCATGAGGATGAAATAGACACCTTGTGGTAGATTGCTTAGATCAGGATAAAAATAGTGTAGTCCTTTCTTTACAAAAGTACTAAAAAGACTTTTTACTCTTCTGCCATCTATGCTGTAGAGAGAGATCTCTATCATTCCATCCTTCGAAGTGCAAAAGGAACATTTGAATTTTCCACTTGATATAGTGGGATGTACCGATAAAGAATTACTGAAATCAGATTTTTTCTTATCTCCAGAAACTCCACTCGGATAATCCACACATACCCTTATGAATGGATCCCAATGTTCCCAAAAATGATACCAGTTCGATCCACCTTTTACCCAAGTCATGTGCGCAAATGGTGGATTCCATCTATCAGTCCATAGTTGTGGACCAGAATAAGGTGGTGTTGTTGAATCAGGAATGAAAGTCCACTCTGCAAAAAAACCTCCTGAATCAACAATGACATTTTGCGATGTAAAATCCATTGTAAGCCATAAAAAATTTGCCTGACTAAATCCCATGACTGAGTCCTTAGCTAATTCAGTTCCTGGAAATCCTCCTATTCCTTTATCATCCAAAATTACGATAGCAATGCCGTATGTATATGTTGTACCAATTTGCCAACATTCAAAACAACATCTAATACTATCAATCTTGCAAGGATAGTATGGAGGGAAAAATTTATTTGCTACCGTATCAATGGTTGTGGTTGACAACGTATATTCAAAATAGTCATAATACAATTCACAAGGATACGTTCTAATGTACGATTTTGTTTTGAGTTTATCATTGTCTCTTACACAATCATTAGAAATCCAAGGATAGCCTTCAATTATATAATCACCATTTTTATTATAACTCCAGGGGATGAAGACTGTATCCATCTCATTATGTTTTAGCGAATCAATATATTGAGCATCAAAGAAGACTACAAGGCCAAGCGTATCTTTAACTCTGAGATAAACTGGTACATTATCTTCTGTTACATTACCAAAGTTTTTTACCACAATGCCCACCGTATCAAAAGCAGGATTTGGAAGGAAAAAGCCTTTCTTTGAAAATATGTTAGTGCAGGAGACATCGTGTCTTGGACCTGTAAGTTTAACTATTGGTCTTATCAAAAGCTCTCCATATTCATGATAATCGGGAATAAACCATTCTATTTTATCATATGAATGTGCAATTCTTTTGTGGCAATTTGGCGTATTGTCATAAAAAAAACTTGAATATCCTTTGATACCAATCCAGAAGTCTTCGTTAATCATAACAGGTGTTGAAATGTCTATTCTTTGCCATTCATCAGGAAATGAACTCGAAAAATAAACAGGAAGAACAAGATTTGTAGAGGATTGGGGAATACCAGAAGAATCAGGCCACACATAAAGAGAACATTCAGTATACTCCATAACAGTTCTAAAGGTAAGTGCTTGTAATGTACACAAGATACCAGGAGTAAATCTCTGCGCTCTATATTTCCCTATCCAAAATAAATCAAATGCAGTCCCGTCATCAAGAACAAGTGTATCTTCGTCGCGAATTGAAGAGAAGTCACCTTCAATATCTTTACCTTCTGAAGTGATAAGGAGTTGAGAAATGGGAAGATAATTCTTTAGAAAAAACTTATTACTTTCAGGCTCTTCACTTATCCTTGTCCACAGTTTGACAGGAGCTTGGGTGAATAAGATAGATATTAGGAAAAGTAATGCAGTTCCTATAAGAAATAGTTCTCTGCAAATTTTCATTTTTCTGACCTTGATGAATTATAGCACTGCGAAACAAAATTGTCAATTAATTTTTGACCGCTGCTATTGAGAAATGGTGAAACGGTTGATTTACCAAATGACTGTTGATTTAACAGCAACACCGCAACACCTTAGTACTTTTTTGTTTTTAGTAAAGAAAATACTTGACTTTTGGATTTAAATCCATTATATTGGATTTGTGTCCAAAATATTGGATTAGAAAATGAATAAGATTAAGAAAATATTGTATAGTACAAACAGCCAAAAGATACTTGATTTTCTTCTTTCCCATCCTGACGAGGAATTCTTTGATAGGCAAATATCAAAGCTTACAGACATAAGTAAATCTGGAACAAATTTTGCTCTTAGGGAACTGGCGAAAGCTAACATAATAAAGAGAGAAAAGAGAGGAAGGATGTGTTTCTACAAGATAGAACACAATGATATCCTCGTGAAACATCTTAAAATTGTCCAGAATATAACACTACTCTATCCTTTGCTCAGCAAATTAAAGCCCATTTCCCTCAAAATAATTCTGTATGGTAGTGCAGCAAATGGAGATAATACTATGGAGAGTGATATCGATATTTTTATACTCTCACGTCAACAAAAGAAAGCAAAAAACATAATATTTAAGGATCCGTTGAGAGAGAAGATTCAATACATAATTACTGCACCCAATGATTTTGCAAAGCTGAAGAAAGAGAATCCTGTCTTTTACAAAGAGATACTAAATGGTATACCTCTCTGGGAACAGAAATGAGTATTGAATTCAAACAGGCAATTGAGAAGAAGAAAATTATTAAATTTCTAAAAGGAAAGAAATTGATTAAAAGAGAATTAAAGGTTGCTAAAGACGATTTTTCAGAAGCGAAAGATAGGTTCAAGAATAAAAGGTACAAATATGCAACCATAACTGCTTACTATTCAATGTTTCATTCTGCAAGAGCACTTTTATTTGCCAAAGGATATAGAGAGAAAAGCCACTATTGGCTCATAGTTGCCCTTCAAGCCCTTTATGTTGAGAAAGGACTAATAGGCGAATCATTGGTTAGTGATTTTCATGATGCTATGATTTTAAGAGAAGATGCAGATTATCATGGCAAATTTTCAAAGGAAGGTGCTGAAGTAACGATTGAGTCAGCAAAAATCTTTCTCAAAAAAGCAAAATCAATCCTTTCAGAGAAGTAGTTTTTTTATAAACAAAGAATATAGTTTCATTTTTGTTATGAGTGCTATGGTATTTCTACTTGACTTTCGTTTATCTGGGTGGTATAAGGGGAGAAGGCGCCTGTAGCTCAATGGATAGAGCGTCGGACTTCGAATCCGCAGGTTGCGCGTTCGAATCGCGCCAGGCGCGCCAGAACCGCTGGAAGTAATCAATCGCGACAGGGATGTCGCTCCTACATTAATGGAAACACCACAACAAGGGGACTTGTTGCACTCCAGAATGAGAGGCTGGAAGCCTCTCTGTTGTTTAGTTTTGCAGACCGAACCCTGTGTAATAACATATTATCTCGCAAGTTTTGTATTACACGGGGTAAAGCCTGCGGCTACCTAAAAGTTAAGAGTGGAAAGTGAATAAATTGTTTCATTAGTTTGATTAGCTTGGTTGGTTTAAAGGAAGTTACTGCAGAACAGCAGCACTGCAAAACCGCAGAACTTCTGGAAGAATGAGATTGCTTCGTAAAAGCAGAGCGTGAAGAGGAACTCGCAATGACAAATATGATAAAAGTAATATATAGTGTTATTTTTCAACAGGAAATGCTTTATCTAAGTTTATCTTAAAGTTATTTGGAAATTTACTCTGTAACTAAACTACCCTACTCCCTGTTCCTTCCTTATACAGATTTACATCTTAAGAATTCTTTCAGATTAAGTATATATTCTTCAACGTGAGGTATTGCTTCAGTAACAAAATCGATATCAACTCTGTTTGCTCTTGTCATAGTAAGCAATTTCTTCAAATATGGAACAGTCTTTCCAGAAATTATTTTAACCTCACCAAGTTTTACAAAAACATCCATCACATTTACAGGCTCTTCAAGTATTACGTTATTAAACATCTTTCCTTGATTCATTGAAACAATCTTTTGACCAATTTCAGCAGTTGAATAAGATATACCAGAAACGAAATATTTTACTTGGTCAATAACGTGTTTCTTTGAACTCTCCTTCGACTTCCATGATAATTTTTGTAATTTTAGTAAATTTTTCTCAAGTGAACGTAATTCATTCAACAGATCTTCTTTATACATTATTGGCAATTTTTTGAAATTAGATAACCTAATTAATAATTATTTATATAATTTAATTTTTAATTTGTCAAGTGAAATCTTTAAGATTCTTCGGAAAACTAATCAGAGATATCTGCAGTTTTGCTGTTGCACAGTGCTTCCATGCTGCAGAAATTTACTTTGAACCAATTAGACCAATCGGACTAATTAGAGTAATAAGATAATTGAAAACTTTTTGCTATTAACTGTTGATTGTAATTTTTACTTTATACTCAGATTATGTCTTGTGGTACCAGAAATAAATTGCACATATAACAATATATAATAATATGATACTGAGCATGGTTGTTCTCTCACTTTTTAGTGCCTTTTTGAAGTCGGGTCTTACTAAACCTCCCTCGAGATACGCTTTCAGTTTCGGGAAAAAAGACGGTACATTACGTATGTATTTCATGTAATCTTCCCCAAATCTCTCTTTAAGAAATTCTTCTTCGAAGCGTATGATGAAAAAATATTGAATGCTGAAAAGCAGTATATACAATATAACAAACCATGGGAATAATGTGTTTGCTGAAATTACAACTCCAAGCGAAATAAAGAAATTGCCAAGGTATATGGGATTTCTCACATAGCCATAAGGACCGTTTGTAACAAGGATATCTGACTGAACATTTTTTGAACGGGTTGTGAGTCCCGTATAACCTACGCTTATGAGTCGAATTATCTCTCCACAGATAGAGATAAAACACCCTATACTTATTGTTACTATAGAAGGTTTTGAAAAGAGAAAAAGAATGATAATTAAGAGAAGAGGAGTGAGACTCCTGTACCTGTAAAGAAATGCTCCGATTTTCACGCTCTTTTTTACTATAACAGTTTTTCATTCAAGACAGAGGACATGAGATCAAAAGCATATAGACGAAATTATGGAATTAATAGATTGTTTCTGAAGTTTATAAATTTCATTTTTTGTCATCTTTTTGTTTCGGAATCCGTCACTTCTTCATCCTTAAGACGTTTCCCTATTTGCCCCTCTCTTTCTATAATATTCTTAACTATCATATTTGCAACCGATAATGCTTCCCTTGCTTCATCTGCACTCACCTTTGGGGGAGTTCTATTTCTTATGCTCGAAAGAAACGATTCAATCTCCAATTTTAGTGGCTCACCAATCGGAACAGCAAGTTTATCCCTTTCTATGTAAGGTTTCCCATTCTTAAAGACCCTCTTATAATATTCAACTGAATGGTCAAGATAGTTAATGGAAATATAAGAATCTGTTTGGAAGAATCTGATTTTCCTCATCTTCTCTTTCGAGACCCTGGATGTGGTAAGGTTGGCAATAGTTCCATTCTCAAATTCAATCCTTGCATTTGCGATATCAAATTCTTTACTCAGTACAGGTACACCAACAGCCTCAATCCTTTTGATCTTACTCCTAACCGAAGAAATAACAATATCAATATCATGAACCATAAGGTCATAGATTACTGGAATTTCAACCCCTCTTTTATTGAAAGGTGAGAGCCTGTGAGATTCAATGAATAATGGGTTTCTTATCAGTGGCAAAGAAGCAATGATTGCAGGATTAAACCTCTCTATGTGACCAATTTGGAAAACAATATCCTTCCCCTTGGCAATCTTGATGAGTTTTTCTGCCTGTGATAATGTTTCTGAGATGGGTTTTTCAAGAAGAAGGTGTTTACTTCGCAAAAGTACATCTTTTGCAACCTCAAAATGTAAAGGGGTAGGAACAGCTATGCTGACAGCATCAACATTTTCAAGTAGTCTGCCTCTTTCCTTATAATATGTTGTGTTATATCTTTCTGCAATTTCCTTTCCTTGCGGACCAGAAACATCACATACCCCAACAAGGTCAACATCCTTTATAGAACTGTAAAGTCTGGCATGATGCTGCCCAAGGTAACCAACTCCTATTACTCCTACCGATAACTTACCCACACCACCCCCTACATCTCCCAAAAAACGAAATTGGGAAATTCATACTGACAGACTCCTTTTTGATTTTCGTATTTTCCTATTTTCGTAATTTCGGTCTCTAAAAATTTCGATTTTCGCATTTTCGTTACTTCAAAATATAACTGCTACACCTTTTCTGTTGCTACACCCTTTGCTATTTTCTCAAAAACAAGCTTGTTGTCTTTTCTCTCGACAAGAATTGTATCTCCCCGTATGAACTTCTCTGAGAGGATTTCTTCAGCAAGGGGATCTTCAAGCAAACGCTGGATTGCACGTCTAAGCGGACGTGCTCCATATGAGGGATCAAATCCTTCCTCTACCAAAAGCTCCCTTGATTTCTCACTAAGTTCTATATCAAAACCTCTTTCTTTAACCCGTGATTTTACCTTTGAAAACATAATATCAATAATTGACAGCATCTCTTTTTTACCAAGAGCATGAAAGACAACAATATCATCGACCCTGTTTAGGAATTCAGGATTAAAACGTCTATTCACCTCATCAAGCAATCTTGTTTTCATATTTTCATAATCCCCGTTTTCACCTGTCTTATGAAAACCAAGCCTTGTTCCATGTTTAATCTCCTTTGAACCAATATTTGAGGTCATAATCAGAACAGTATTTTTGAAGTTCACCTTTCGGCCAAAACTATCAGTAAGATGACCGTCTTCCAGGATCTGAAGCAGGATGTTAAAAACCTCTTGGTGAGCCTTTTCTATTTCATCAAGAAGAACCACAGAATAAGGACGTCTCCTCACCTTCTCTGTCAATTGTCCTCCTTCATTATAACCAACATATCCAGGTGGTGCTCCCACAAGCCTTGAAACGGCAAATTTTTCCATGTATTCACTCATATCGACCCTAACAAGTGCATCTTCACTATCAAAGAGAAACTCGGCAAGTGCCTTCCCCAGTTCTGTTTTTCCTACGCCTGTTGGTCCAAGAAAGATAAAAGAACCGATTGGTCTCCTTGGGTCTTTCAGCCCTGTCCTACCCCTTCGTATTGCTTTTGAAATCACTGCTAAGGCTTCATCCTGTCCAACAACCTTTTTTCTTAAACCATCCTCCATTCTTAGAAGTCTTATCTGCTCCTTCTCCTCAAGTTTGAAAAGTGGAATTCCTGTCCACATTGATATTACTTCCCTTATAACTTCAGCTGTTACCTGTATTTCCTGAGTACTTATCTCCTTTTCCCATTTTTTCCGTACTTTTCTTATCTCTTCTTCGTGTTTATCCTGTTTATCCCTGAGTAGAGCTGCTTTCTCATAATCTTGCTCCTTAACCGCATCTCTTTTTTGTTGTTCAAGTTCCTCCATTTTTTTCTCAAGTCTGTTAATATCCGGTGCAGAAGGAAAATTGGCAAGTTTCACCCTCGCACCTGATTCATCAATAACATCAATTGATTTATCAGGAAGGAAACGATCAGTAATGTATCTCTCTGAAAGAGACGCTGCAGCAACAATTGCCTCATCCGTATAATTTACTCCATGATGTTCCTCATATCTGTATTTAAGACCTTCTAATATCTCTATAGTATCCTCCACAGATGGTGGATTAATCATTATAGGCTGGAATCTTCTTTCCAATGCACCCTCTTTTTCAATGTACTTCCGGTACTCTTCTAAAGTAGTAGCTCCTATGCATTGGAGTTCTCCACGTGCGAGTGCAGGCTTTAACATATTCGATGCATCTATTGCGCCTTCTGCGGCACCAGCACCTACTATTGTATGAAGTTCATCAATAAAGAGTATCATAGTGTCAGAGTTTCTTATCTCATTGAGGATAGCCTTCAGCCTTTCCTCAAATTGACCTCTATATTTTGTACCTGCAACAACAGAGGCAAGGTCGAGACTCAGCACTGTCTTTCCCCATAGGACTTCAGGAACATTCCTTTTTATTATCTTCTGTGCAAGTCCTTCTGCTATTGCTGTTTTGCCAACACCCGGTTCTCCTATCAAAACAGGATTATTCTTCTTTCTTCTCGAAAGCACCTGAATGACCCTCTCTATCTCCTTTTCCCTTCCAATAACCGGGTCAAGCTTATTTTCTTTAGCAAGTTTTGTCAAATCTCTGCAGAAGTAATCGAGTGCAGGTGTCTTTGATTTCTTGTTATCTTTTGCATCATAAAGGGTTGGTGGAAATCCTCCAAGCAGTTTTATAATTTCTGTTTTAGCAATATCATATGAAACCCCATACTCGGAAAGAATCCTGGCAGGTGAGCTATCCCTCTTTCTTAGAAGCCCAAGCAGTATATGTTCAGTTCCCACATGTTTATGGTCGAGTTTCTTTGCCTCATCTATAGCTAAGCTAACCACGTGACGAGCATCCTGCCCGAGAGGTATCTCTCCTGAAGC
Source organism: Candidatus Cloacimonadota bacterium (assembly GCA_004375965.1). Taxonomy (GTDB): domain Bacteria; phylum Hydrothermota; class E44-bin80; order E44-bin80; family E44-bin80; genus SOIS01. Next base: position 10,336 of record SOIS01000024.1, read on the forward strand.
CAGACCTCCCACTTCGCCTTCGCTTATCAATTTCTGAAGCGATCTTGAAATTTTCTCGAGATTCACACCAAGGTTTGTTAGTACCATAACAGCAACACCGTTACCTTCCTTTATCAATGCAAGAAGAATATGTTCTGCAGTCACACTATCATTACCATTTGAAGCAGCTTCCTGTCTAGCAATATACCATAATTTTCTCACCCTTTCTGTAAATCTCTCATCCATCATTTTCTCCCCCTATTCTCAAGAGATAAATCTTCTTTTACAAACAAAGCCCTGGCTTGGTCTCTCTCATAATTATCCATTTTTTTATTGTATAAGAGTTGCAGATGTGCAGGTTGTATATATATAAGTAATTTATTCAACTGTTTAATTCCTATATTTCTAATTATTCCAAGTCCAACACCGAGCCGTACCGCAGACGACAAATTTATGACCTCTTCAGACGTAAGCAGCTGTGCATAATTCAGAACCCCATATGCTCTCCAGATTTTGTCCTCTATCTGAACCTGTGCATTCTTTATTAGAACTTCTCTCGCATTTCTCTCCTGTTCCACAATATCTTTTACAACCTCTGTAACTAATGAAATGATTCTTTCTTCGCTTCTACCAAGGGAGACGCTGCTTGATAGCTGGAAGAAATTTCCCTTCACTTCGCTTCCTTCACCATAGAGACCTCTTACGAGAATCTTTTTTGCTTTTAGTTTTTTAATAATCTTTTCGACCTCACCCGTTATAACAAGTGCAGGAAGATGAACAAGAGCGGATGCTCTCAAACCTGTACCAATATTTGTTGGACAAGATGTTAGATAACCAAATTCTTTATCAAATGCATATTGAACCCTCATCCCTATCTCATCATCCAATAGACTAAGAAAATCGTATATCTCAAATAGCTGTAAACCACCTGCAAAACCCTGGATGCGCAAATGGTCCTCTTCATTAACCATTATAGAAACCCTTTCCTCTTCATCTATCATTGCACCACTCATATCGTATTCGAAACAGAGATCAAAACTTACAAGATGTCTTTCAACAAGAAAATCTTTCTCTAGTGGTGATAGTTGGTGCATTTCAAAAAAGTAACCATTTTTAAAGTTGTCAATGCCCAGTATTTCATCTGATAATTCATTAAAGAGTTTCCTCTTTTCCTCTTTTGATGAACTAATAGTAAATCTATGATTTTGTAAATTTCTTGCAAATCTGATCCTTGATGAAAAAACAATCTCTGAGTAAGGACCTTTGGAGTCCATCCACCGACTTGGTTTTTTCACCATCCTATCAATATTATTGCTCTTATTCATTCTCTTCTATTTTGAGAGAAAGGGTTTTTATCTCATCTCTTAACTCTGCTGCAAGTTCGTATTCCTCTTTCTTTACTGCATCATCCAATGCGTTTTCTACTTCCCTTATCTTCCTTTTCAAAACTAATTTTCTTTTATCAACGACAGGAACCTTTCCTTTATGTTTCCCTTTTCCGTGTAATTCTCTTACAATAGTGTAAATATACGGTCTGAAAGTACTATAACATTGAGGGCATCCGAGTTTACCTTTTTTTCCTACATTGTACAATTTCCATCCACAAAGAGGGCATTCAGCATTACGAGGAACCTTTTCTTTCTTCACTGTTTCTATATTTTTCTTAGATGGTTTCGTGAGTGGCAGGAACCCTTTTTTCTTTGCACATTTCTCACAGATATAGAATTCTACCTTCTCACCATTAATAACTTTCGTATATTTAATCCTACCCTCCTCCATTCCACAGATCTCACACATCATTTTCTACCCCCTGAATTTTTCCATCTTTCATTTTTATTACATTACCAATTTTGTTAGCAATATCCTTATTGTGGGTTACAACAATAAGAGTGATTCCCTCACTGCGATTGAGTTCCAAAAGCATCGATAGAAGTAGATCGCTGTTCTTACTGTCAAGATTCCCTGTTGGTTCGTCAGCAAATATAACAGATGGATTATTCACAAGTGCCCGTGCAACTGCTACTCTCTGTTTTTCTCCGCCTGAGAGTTCATTTGGTTTATGGTCAAATCTGTCCGAAAGACCAACTTTTACAAGTAAGTTCTCTGCAACCTTTCTCGCTTTCTTTGCATTCATTGCATCAATAACAGAAGGCATCATCACATTTTCTAATGCACTGAACTCAGGCAAAAGATGATGGAACTGAAAGATAAAACCTATTTTCTTATTTCTTATTCTTGAAAGTTCCCTATCTGGAAAGTCGTACAGACTGCTGTTATCGAGGATAACCTTTCCCTCTGTTGGGCGATCAAGGCCCCCAAGGATATGAAGAAGCGTACTCTTTCCAGCACCTGATGGACCAACGATTGTGTGTATCATACCTTTCTTAAAAGTTACATCAATCCCTTTAAGCACCTCAAGTCTCTCCTTACCTGTCACAAATACCCTTCTTATATTAATCCCTTTAATCAACACCTCATTAGTTGGCATTCTTCATCTCTCCTTCATACCTTATTCATATCTAATTGCCTTCACAGGGTCAAGTCTTGAAGCCTTCATTGCTGGATAGATGGTTGCAATAAAACTAATCAGTATGGAGGCGATTGCCACTATTAAAAAATCATCAAATACCATATGCACTGGTAGGGTATCAATAAAGTAAACATCACCGGGGAGCGAGATGAATTTATACTTTCCAAGGAGAAACGAGATTATGAAACCAACAATAATACCGAGTGTAGTTCCAACTGCACCGATAATAAGTCCTTGAAACATAAAAATTTTCATTATCTGTCTACTGGATGCACCCAAAGATTTAAGAATGCCAATATCTTTGGTTCTCTGGATCACAATCATTATAAGAGTTCCAATAATATTGGATGCTGCAACTACTATTATAAGGGTGAGGATAATAAACATAACCGTCTTTTCGAGTTTTAATGCAGCAAATAGACTTCTGTTCATTCGTATCCAGTGGTTTGTTCTAAAAGGAAAACCCAGTTTTTCTTCTATTTCCTGTGCGATCTCAGGAGCTTTATATATATCATCAACTTTTACCTCAATGCCTGTGACAGCATCTTCCATTCCAACAAGTTTCTGTGCACTGGAAAGGGAGACATATGCCAACGCAGCATCAAACTCAAACATCCCTGCCTCAAAAATACCAACAACCCTGAATGTCTTAAATTTAGGTATGGGACCCATTGGAGTTGGGGTAAAATTGGCAGTTGAAAAGATTCTTAATTCATCGCCTGTATGAACTCGGAGGTTATCAGCAAGGATTGAACCGATAACGATACCTGGTGTATCCCCACCGGTAAGATTGAAATCGCCGTATTTGATCTTCGACTCTATATCACTCACATCTGAGAGGTTATTTTTATCCACACCTCTCAGAACAATTCCATCTACATAATTATCGTGATTTATCATAACCTTAGTATAAATAAATGGCGATGAACCAGTTACATGTGGGGTATTTCTAACAACGGAGAGTACTGAATCATAATCCGTCACAGGTTCATTAAAATATTTCAAGACTGCAATATGTGCATTTGTTCCAAGTATCTTATCCCTTAAATCCTTTTGAAATCCACTCATAACGGAAAGAACAATGAGGATTGTTGCAACACCAATGAATACACCGCAAATAGATATTATCACTATAATCGTCTGAAATATGGTTGATCTTTTCGCTTTTAAGTATCTTCTTGCTACAAAGTATTCAAACTTCATTCTTTGCTTTTGAGTTGCGGGAAGACAATTACTTCCCTGATGGATGGAATATCCGTTAAAAGCATTACTAATCTGTCTACACCTATTCCCAGTCCGCCGGTTGGGGGCATACCGTACTCCATTGCTTTAAGGAAATCCTCATCTAACTCCTGTATCTCCCCTTCTCCCATCTCTTTCATGCTCTTCTGCTGCTCGAAACGTTCCCTCTGGTCAAATGGATCATTCAGTTCACTGAAGGCATTACCGATCTCAATCCCTGCTATCACAGGTTCAAATCTCTCTACGAGTTCGGGGTTTTTTCTGTGCTTCTTTGCAAGTGGTGAAATTTCGAGTGGGTAATCAATCACAAACGTAGGCTGGATAAGTTTTGGCTGCACCATCTCATCGAATATCTCATCGAGGATTTTACCTTTACCTGCATTCTCATCAATATCAATTCCGTGATCTCGTGCAAAAGTGTAAGCCTTACCTCTTGTTACCTCAGATAGGTTCTCTCCTGTTAATGATTCAATTCCTTCGTAAAAACCGAGCCGTTTCCACGGCCTCGATACATCAATTTCATTTCCCTGAAAATTAAACTTCAAGCTTCCAAAAAGTGCCTTAGTAATCCCTGTAACAATTTCTTCGGTAAGATCCATCATATCGGCATAATCTGCATATGCCTCATAAGCTTCCAGCATAGTAAACTCAGGAATGTGAGTTTTGTCAATCCCTTCATTTCTAAAATCCTTGCATATCTCATAAACCTTTTCAATCCCGCCAATAATTAATCTTTTCAAATAGAGTTCATCAGAAATACGGAGGAAGTAATCCCTTTCGAGAGCATTATAATATGTTTTGAACGGCTGTGCAAATGCGCCACCGTAGAGCGGTTGCAACGTTGGTGTCTCCACCTCTATAAAACCTTTACTATCCAATATTTCACGCATCTTTTTTATAATCTTTGCTCTCATTACAACCATCTCTCTCACATCCTTATTCATAATGAGGTCAAGATATCTCTTCCTATATCGTATCTCTTTATCTTTCAATCCATGCCATTTCTCAGGTAAAGGAAACACTGATTTAGAGAGGAACTCAAACCCCTTTACGAGTAATGTGAGTTCCCCTGTGCCTGTTTTAAATATCTCACCTTGAGCACCTATGAAATCACCTATGTCAATAAGATCAACTATCTCAAATAGTTTTTTATCAAGCGTATCCTTCCTGAAATATATCTGGAGCTTTCCTGACTCATCCTTAATATCTGCGAAAACAGTCTTTCCATGTCCTCTTTTTGCCATTATTCTTCCTGCAATAGCAACGGAATTAGCTCCTACCATCTCTTCTTCTTTCTCCCTGATTTCTTTTATGATGTGGGTTCTGACAAACTTGTAAGGATAAGGATTTAAACCCAATCCTTTCAGTTTTTCAAGTTTCTCAATTCGTATCTTTTTCTGATCCAGTATTTCTTCCATTTTTACTCTTTCTCCAAATATACTACTCTTTGTTTTATATTATAATCAGAAAATTATAATTTGTCAAGAATTTTAAATCTTGTTACAATTAAACGCCTTCACCAACCAAACTCATTAACCAAAAATGAAGCAGAGTTAGAAAGAGTACACAGGGAATTATTTTTATTATTAACAGGGATTGTAAGGGATCGTTTTTGTTTTTTCTTTTTTTGCTTGACTTTTTTTAGGTTCTCTGTTATATAAAGTGAACATCCAGCAATAGAGATTACTCGCTTTGCTGGATTTAATAACAAATGGTATCAAAAGCCATAAGGAGGTTTAATGGCGTTAAAAATTGGTATCAATGGTTTTGGACGTATTGGAAGATTGGTATTCAGGATAGGAACGAAGAATCCTGAATTCGATTTTGTAGCTGTAAATGATATTACAGATGCAAAGACACTCGGTCATCTGCTCAAGTACGACTCTGCACATGGTATCTTTGATGCAGATGTTAAGGTAGAAAACGATGAAATTATCGTAAATAATGACATGTTCAAGGTTTTTGCAATCAAAGACCCAAAGGAACTCCCCTGGAAGGAACTCGGAGTTGGTATTGTTGTCGAATCTACTGGTATTTTCCGCAGCAGGGAAAAGGCAGCGATGCACCTCGAAGCAGGTGCAAAGAAGGTGATTATCTCTGCACCGGGAAAAGGTGAACCACCTGATTTCACCTGTGTCCTTGGGATAAATGAAAATGACTATGACCCCAAAAAACACCATGTAATCTCAAATGCCTCCTGCACTACAAACTGTTTTGCTCCGATGACAAAGGTTCTGAATGACAATTTTAAGATAAAGAGGGGTTTTATGACAACCATCCATGCCTATACTGCTGATCAGAGATTGCTCGATGCTCCACACAAGGACCTTAGAAGGGCACGGGCAGCTGCACATTCCATCGTTCCCACAACAACAGGTGCAGCAAAAGCGATAGCACTCGTTATCCCTGAACTTGCAGGAAAACTTGATGCAATTGCAATAAGGGTACCGGTAATAAACGCATCCTTAGTTGATTTTGTTTGTGAAGTAGAGAAGAGCACAACTCCCGAGGAGGTTAATGAAGCGTTCAAAACGGCAGCAGATGGTCCATTTAAGGGACTCATCCAATACAGTGAAGACCCTCTCGTTTCAGTAGATATTATAGGAAACCCCTATTCAATGATATTCGATTCGCTTACAACAAAGGTAATGGAAGGAAATCTAATTAAGGTGCTTGGCTGGTACGACAATGAATGGGGATATTCAGCCAGACTCATTGACCTCATTAAATTTGTTGGGGAAAAACTATAATGTATCATAATAAACTAAAGATAACGGATATTAAACTGAACAATAAAAGGGTCTTTACAAGAGTAGACCTAAATGTACCAATTGATAAAGAGTTTAATATCACAGATGATTACAGAATTGTATCAGTCCTCCCTACTATAAAATACATTTTAGAACAAGGTGGAAAACCCATTCTTGCTTCTCATCTTGGAAGACCAAAAGGTAAAGTAGTCCCAGAACTCTCCTTGAAACCTGTCCAGAAGAGGCTTCAGGAACTTCTTGATTCAGAGGTTATATTTTCTGAGAATGTAGTTGGTGAGGACGTTGTTAAGATTAGCAATGACTTAAAAGAGGGGTCCGTTTTACTCCTGCAAAATCTTCGCTTCGATCCGGGTGAGAAGAAGA
>SOIS01000118.1 GCA_004375965.1 Candidatus Cloacimonadota bacterium
AGGTGAGGGTGAGATACGAAACCAGCGAATTCAAATTAAGAGAATGTATTATGTTAATTCTCTTGCACGTTTCCTAGCTAATTTCATAACTGCTGATCTTCGAAAACGAAAATGAGTAGTTGCCTGAGAAACCTTTGGATCCTTTAAAAAAGATCGGACTCCTTTTCTCATTATTAAATTTACAGGAAGGTATAAAAGAGCAGATTTTCTTGGTTGCAGTGTTCGATGAATTATTGACCGATAGGAAGAAACCTGCTTTCGTGCCCAGTAATAACCACTCTGAAGCTGATCAACTGTCAGCAACTTGGGACGAAACACAACTTCACCACATGTATACTTTGACCAATCATGGTTAATTATCCTTCCATTGTCTTCCATTCGTTTGTAAAGCATTGTTCCAGGAAGAGGTGTTAGGATAGCGAAACTTGCGAGTTCAATATGATTCCTTTCTATAAAATCAACTGTTTCCTCAAAGACCCCTAAATCATCGGAATCAAAACCAAAAATAAATGCTCCTATTATTCCAATCCCACTATCGTGTATTATTTTTATTGCTTCTTTATAGTCCAGTAGCAAGTTTATGCTTTTTCCCACTTGCTTCAAACTAGCAGGAGATAACGATTCGAAACCAACATAAAGAGAGATACATCCACTCTTAGCAGCAAGACTGAGTAATTCTTTGTCTCTAGAAATGATTACAGATCCCTGCCCAAACCATTTAATTTTCAAGGGAATTAAAGCTTTAAAGAACTTTTTAGCATACGTTGGCTGACCAGCAATATTGTCGTCTACAATGAATTTTATGGTACGTCTTCTCAATTGTTTAATTTCCTTAATTACGTCTTCAATTGGACGCTGACGGTACGTCCGTCCAAAAAAGTTTGTGACACTACAGAAGTCACAATTAAAAGGGCAACCTCTTGTCGTTTGAATCATGTTAAATTCCTTGTAATACCTGTTTCCAAACAAGAGGTCCTTTCTTGGCAAAGGAAGATTCACAAGACTTGGCCTTTCAATGCAACGATAGAATTTCTTCAGTTTCCCATTCTTGAAATCGTCAATCAATTCCTGCACTAACCCTTCTGCCTCACCTATAACAACTGCATCGGCATGCAAAGCTGCCTCTTCCGGGAGAGCCGACACGTGAATACCACCAAGAATGACAGGGACTCCCCTTTCACGAAACCTGTCAGCAATTTCATATGCTCTGGGCGCAGTAGATGTTATTGCTGTTATTCCAACCAAATCAATTTTTTCGTCAAAATCTACTCCATCCAGGTTATCATTTATAATTCGAATCTCTGCATCTTCAGGGAATAAAGCCGCAACGGTCGCCAGGCTCAAACGGGCAAAATTAATTGCTTTTTCTCTCTTAGTCACATTAGGTACCGGAGATTTAGGGGAAATTAGCAATACACGCATTAATAGCTCCTGTTTTATGATTTTTTGCCGGATAAAACTCACCATCCGACTTCATTTCAGCAACACATATTTAATATACATTAAAAAAGTGAAATGTCAAGGGGAATACAAAGATTTTTTGTTTAAACTCTCAACCTTTTTAACTTTGTTTTAATACTTTTATGCTAATTTTTACTTTTAGTTTTTTTTTACTTTTTTTTCCCTCTCTCCCTTACATCCCGTTTATCTGTTAACCAATAAAACCAATTAAACAAATCAAATTTATCCCGTGATGTTTGAAGAACATTTTATCGGGACTAATTAAACAATTTGTTATACTTCCATCATACATCTTACATCGTACATCCCCTATTTTCTATCTTCATTTCATCCTTGCTTATGATCGCAGGCTTGCAATGATTCTCTGAGGATTATCAATAAGTTCAAAAACTGTCTCTCTACCATAAACAACAATATCAGAATTCGTTACTGCCTTAGAGGATGCACCTTCTTTATCAATCACGCAAATCCCTATAACTGCTCTTTTAAGCATTAATGAGTCATTTGCTCCGTTTCCAATTGCAATGGTTTGCTTCTCCCCAAGTTGTTTTATAAAATCTTCCTTTTCTTCCGCTTCACCAGGTGATGAAATTTTATGTATCTTTATTCCTGTCTTCCCCATCTCTTTCTCAATTGTTCCATATGTATCGGCAGTAAGAAGAATGACAGTTACCTTTTGAGCAAGTTTTTCAAGTTTCTTTTTTATCTTCTCATCAATTTTTCCATCAATAGCAATCGTACCATTTACATCAAAAACAATATTTTTTATTCTTATCCTACCTCTTCCTGGAATGGTGAATTCAATCATAGACAACCTCCTGGCATTATAATTTTTCCTGATTACACAGATTAAAATATAAATCTACACTACCATATTGTCAAGAGAATTCACCTATAGATGTCACAGGAAAACTCTTAGTTATTAGCCAAATTTTATGTTGATTTACCGCTCAACATTTTTTCAGTCATGTACAGTTTGGCGAATAAGATTAACGTGTGCCATTTCAAATAGTTCATATATCATTTTTGAGTGATTCAAGTTATGAAATTACATCTTAATATATACATTGAAATTAGATATTTTCAATTTGAAACAACAATAGATCATTATGTCCCTTTGGATAATTCACCTTCAGTAATTTATATTTCTTATATTTCACCCTTTCAACTATTTATATTTTTTATTTGACAATTTCATAATTATCAATATTTTTTATTTGACAAATTTAATATTTTGATATATAAAATATGTTTATGGATATAGTAAGATGTTTGAAGACATTTTGTGCTGTTGTTGAGAGTGGAAGTTTTTCTATAGCGGCTGAAAAAATGTATTTAACGCAACCATCCGTTAGTACACACATAAGAGACCTTGAGAAACATTACGGAACTATTCTCCTTAATCGCAAAAGGGATAGGATTACACCCACAGATACAGGAAAGTTGTTGTATGAGTATGCAAAGAAAATTTTGAAACTTACCAGGGAAACTAAGGATGCCATTGATGATGTTAATAAACTTATAAGGGGGGAGATTGAAATTGCTGCAAGCACTGTTCCTGGAACGTACATCTTGCCTGAGATACTGTTTAAATTCAGAAAAGAGTATCCTGGGATTGAATTATCAATGAGGATAAAGGATACAGGAATTGTAATCAAGGAGGTTTTCGATCAGAGTGTTGACTTTGGAATAGTAGGTGAAGAAATAAAAAAACCAGGACTTATCTTTCATAAACTAATAGATGACCGTGTTGTGCTTATTGTTCATCCCTCCAAGAAAAAGAAGAGATTAACGCTTGCTGAATTGAAAGAAATTCCGCTTATCTTCAGGGAGAACAGTTCTGGAACACGGATGGTAGTTGTTGAAAAACTTACCAAAAAGGGAATATCGGTAAATGAACTAAATATTGTTATGGAACTTGGTAGTACAGAAGCTGTAAAACATGGTGTAATGGCTGGGCTTGGTTCATCCTTTGTTTCTGAAAGAACAATAAAAAATGAGGAAAGCCAGGGGCTTCTGAAAAAGATTCCCATCGAAGGTCTCAAAATAGATAGATATTTCTGGATTGTTAAACATTCTTCAGGTAACATCTCACGCGCAGGGATGGCACTATATGATTTTATTAGAAAAGAGTGTAAATGATGTCTCTACTGATTTTTGAAAGCATCCACTATGTCATGATTGCCGAAGAAATACTGAAGAAAGGGAATATTGATTATACCCTTGTTTCCATCCCAAAAGCCCTGGCTCCAGAATGTGGTATGGCATTAAAGGTCAGTTGCGAAGTAAAAGATACTATAACGAGAATTCTTGAGAATGAAGGTATACAACCATTGAAAGTCTTTGAGCATTAGAAAGGGAATCAGAATGACAAAAAAGATTGATGCACGTGGATTAGCCTGTCCTCAACCTGTTGTTTTAACAAAAAACGCACTTGACGAGATTGAGGAAGGCATTGTAGAAGTTATGGTTGATAACGAACCTGCTTCTGAAAATGTCTCACGACTTGCAAGAAATTCACGGTGCAATGTAGAAATCACAAAAGAAGGTAAAAATTATATTGTAAGAATTAAGAAAAAAAAGGAAAGTCAGAAAGAAGAACAGGGAAAAAAGAAAACAACATCTGTTTTTGTCAGTTCAGATACAATGGGAAAGGGTGATGATAAACTTGGCAAAATCCTCATCCGTGCCTTCTTCCCCACCTTGCTTGAGACAGAACCACAACCAAATAAATTAATTTTTATGAACTCAGGTGTTAAATTAACTGTGGAAGGCTCTGAGGTTATCGATCCTCTGAAAAAGATTGAAAATGAAGGAATGGAAATTCTTGTTTGCGGCACTTGCCTTGATTTTTTTAACCTAAAAGACAAAATCAAAGTTGGACACATATCCAATATGTTTGAAATAGTTGACAGTCTCATAAATTCAGACAAAATCCTGAGTATATAAAATGAAAAAAGAAGATATTAAACTAACGAAATACACCCGATTCTCTGGGTGAGCAGCAAAACTTGGTCCGGGGTACCTGGACAGAGCCCTTTGCGGTCTTACAATGAAGAAGAACCCTAACCTCATCGTTGGATTTGATGGCGCTGAGGATGCTGGTGTCTACAAACTCACTGATGACATTGCCATCGTCCAGACGGTGGATTACTTTCCTCCGATTGTTGACGACCCCTATGATTTTGGTGAGATTGCAGTTGCTAATGCTTTAAGCGACATATATGCAATGGGTGGAACCCCCCTGACAGCACTGAATATCGTATCGTTCCCACGGAAAAAGATATCAATAGACGTACTGAGAAAAATCCTTGAAGGTGGGCTTAATAAACTGGAGGAAGCAGAGGCTACACTTGTGGGCGGACACAGTATAGAAGATGAGGAACTCAAATATGGACTGGCTGTTACAGGAATAATTCATCCTGATAAGGTTATAAGAAATAAAGGAGCAAAAGTAGGAGAGATTATTATCCTTACCAAACCCATAGGGACAGGTATTATCAATACAGCTCTAAAAGCAGGTATGGCATCCAAGGAAATAATAAAAATGATTACCAATTCTATGAAGGAGCTAAACAGAAAAGCATCTGAGATTATTCAAGAAACAGGTGTAAGTTCTGCAACCGATGTAACAGGTTTCGGACTTCTCGGACACTTATATGAAATGGTGTGCGATGAGGATATAGGAATGATGATATTTCCCGAAAAGGTTCCAATATTCCCTGAGACAGATAAGTTTGCCAAGATGGGTATTATCCCTGCTGGCAGCCATAGCAATAAAGAGGCAAGGAAAGCATTTGTAGTAATGGAGAAGAAAATAGAACCTTATTTCTTTGACATCCTCTTCGATGCACAGACATCGGGTGGGCTTCTCTTCACCATATCTAAAGAAAAGGCAACCGGGGTTATTGAGAGGATGAAAACCGAGGGAATCGAACATGCTACAATAATTGGGGAAGTTATCCCTGAACCCAAAGGGAAAATTTTCATAAAATAGAAGACCAATCAGCCAGAAAATTTAGTTATTGAATTATTTATTGCAGGCTGAAGCCTGCATCTTTTCCAATTATCTTTGTTCGCTTGTGTAGCTTTCTATTCTTCAGCATCACTGCCAGTTTGAATATCGCTCACAGCGCTTGACATTATATAAATTCTTTCGTTATTGCTATTTGGATCAACCGGGAAAACAAAAAATCCATCCTTTTTTGTACTAAAAACAAAACTCTTTCCTCTGATTATCTCGCCATCGGGAAATTCAACCTTAATCTTCACTCCTT
>SOIS01000098.1 GCA_004375965.1 Candidatus Cloacimonadota bacterium
GCCTGTGAGGCTACTCGACTTAATTCATAGGGAAATCCACGAAAAACATCACATGTCTGTGCATAGTAATCGATTGCATCATTGCAAACTCTTAGTTTCTGATACCCTCGGATCTTATTCTTTCGCATACTCCATTACTCCAATACTCCATTACTCCAACACCCCCTTGAACGATTACCATTTACCTTACTATGGGTGACGCACTCTGATCGAAAGGATTGGTTCTCATAGCAAGAGAAAAGAAATACGGATAGTTATCTTTCAAATGCTTCATATAATCCAACCATTGATGGACGAGTAAGATGTATGCTCTTTTTATATCACCGACCAGATGTTGATAGTCAGTATCTGGCAACTGAGTTAGATCTTCTCTGTTGGCTAATTCCTCTGTCAAATGAAACACCGACCGAAGAAGATCTGTAAAGGATTCGTGTTCCAATAGAGTTGGGTTTTCCAATAATCGGAGCAAAAAATCCCTTTCACCAATAAGGAAATTGGCCAGATCTTCCAGTTCGACCTTTTGAATCTCAACTCCATAATCGTAATTCTTAAGGCGCTTACTGACACTTGAGAATTCATGCTCAGACCAATCATTGGTAACAACAAGTTCTTCTCTGATTTTATCCAATTTAGGGTCAAAGTCGGAAAAATATGTTAGTAGTCTTGTTCCGACTTCGCTAAAGAAGGCCCCTATGACCATATTCAACTTTTCTAGCCGGGTGCGCTTTTCCCTCTCACTCAGCAGCCGGTGTATTATGAGGGTAACCAGAAGAACCTCAACAAAGACAAAGGCAACATCCCCTATCAAGTAGATGAAGATATGGTGCGGATCTCTAAAGATTGCATAATGAAGGAGATAGAAACCTATAGATAATACAATCAACGATAAGCCCAAGAGAATCTGCCAGCTGAAGTGTTTCATATGTCATCACTCCTTCTTCCGCATAGTTCAATAATCATTTTCACATAACCTGATTGGGCTGAGTAAAGTCCACCGGAGCCTGCTTCAATACCCATTAAACGGTTAGTGTGACAGGGTCGCTAATCCACGTCCCGTGAAGGTTGCAATTCTCAATGGCCTCTATTTTGGAGGTTCGCTCCAGCCTGATCCTGAAGGTGGCAGAAGATGCTGAGACACCACCCACTGGGAACTCCGTTTTCGCAATCTCTTGGCCATTAGCTAGGAGTTTAATAAAGGTTATCCAATGGTCAGGGTTAGATGGATGTTCCCTCATAAATCCCACCTTCACCTTTACATCAAACCACCGCCCTTTTCTTACCTGGGCAGGAGCCTCGATGGCAGGGACGTGCTTCTGTTCAGCAACGGAAGGATCTTCCCTGTTTTGAAGCCTGAGAAGATCTTGCTCCGCTAACTCGCCACTTTTCTCTTCTTCATCATTATATGCGAGTGCTTGTCCAGATGACAAAAACGCAGCTGTCAAAATCGCTCCTTTAATGAATTCTCTCCTGTTCATATCCTGTCTCCTCCTTTTTATTAATGGGATTCATCATGCCTTGAAGGCATGTCTTTTAAGGTTGCTTAGTATTTCCTCTCCTCTTTGCCTAGAGGTGCTTATTTAGAGCTTCCTTAATTTTTTCACCGGGCGTTACCACTATCCTTTCCACAACCCGTGTAGGTTACAGTACTCCCGGGCTGTTATCTTTTCTGCTTGGATATTGAAGACAGCTTCCGGTGCATCTCCAGGCTTCAAAAACTCACGGTAGGCCTTTCCATCTGCA
>SOIS01000233.1 GCA_004375965.1 Candidatus Cloacimonadota bacterium
TGCCTCCCTGATTGACAATCCCTCCTCCATTAAAGCATTAACGAGCGTGTTTGCGATACCGTATCCTGCCTGACCGAACCCGAAAAATACATACCTCTGATCCTTTAGTTTCTCTTTTTTTGCATGGACGGCTGAGTAGATGGTTGCAAAGGTTACAGCACCAGTTCCCTGGATATCGTCATTAAACGAGCAGGTACGCTCACGGTATCTGTTTAAAAGACGAAGGGCATTATTCTTGCCAAAATCCTCCCACTGCAGAAGGACATGTGGAAAGGATCTCTTCACACCTTTCACAAATTCCTCAACTACATCATCATACTCATCACCGGTTAATCTTTTGTGTCTTAATCCAAGGTACAGTGGATCATTTAGTAATTCTTCATTATTTGTTCCTACATCAAAAAGAATTGGAAGGCACAGGGCTGGATGTAAACCTGCACCGACAACATAGAGGCTTGTTTTTCCAACAGGAATTGCCATTCCACCAACTCCCTGATCACCCAATCCCAAAATCCTTTCACCATCAGTAACAACGATCAGGTTAATGTTAGAAAATGATGCATGTGAAAGAATACTGTCAATTTCAGATATTTCACTTGCTGATATATAAAGCCCCCTTGGTCTTCGAAACATATGGCTGAAGGTCCTGGCTGCATCACCTACAGTTGGGGTATATACGATTGGTAACATCTCTTCTGTATTATTTAAGACGAGACGATAAAACAGGGTCTCGTTGCGATCCAGAAGGCTGAGGAGAAAAATATACTTCTCTATAGGAGTCTGCTTATCTGAATAATTTTCATAAACCCTTTGTACCTGCTGTTCCATAGTTGAAACATGTTGAGGAAGAACTCCATCAAGTCCAAGCTGCTCCCGTTCTATCTCAGTAAAGGCTGAACCTTTATTGTAAATAGGATGTTCAATTAATAGACGACCCGTAAAAGGGACACTAATATATTTCTCTCCTGTCATGGGATCCACGTTAATTTTGAATTTACTCATTCATTCCTCCTATACCTTTACCTATTCCTCAGCAGCAATGCCAACTTTAACATCTCGCAGGGAATCTGCTAAGACATAAATCTTTTCATTGTTGCTTTGAGGATCAACCGGGAAGATAAAAAATCCCTTCTTTCGTTTACTATAAACATAACTCATTCCTCTGATTATTTCGCCATCGGAAAATTCAACCTTAATTTTCACTCCCCGAAGATTGGAAGTATCAACCTCTTCAAATCTTTTCTTTTCAGCATAATCCTTATTTCCCTCGAGTATTTTGACAAAGAAGATCGCCTTCAGATCGTTAGTTCTAATTTCGTGGATTTTTCCTTTATCCTTTTCTTGTTCAGAAATAAGGTGGAATGTTTCCTTTACATGTGAGAAATCAAGTGTGTAACCTTTAAGCAATCTTCCATCCTTATAATGGACAACAATCAGATTTCGTTCGGTCTTCATCTTCTCTAACATATCAACCTCCTCTTTTAATATCTGTTCCCTTGTATGTTTTTATTCAGGAAATACAGGGAGTTGTCCAAATAGGTTAACAAACCAGATTACCATTATTGTCCCAAAAATATTACTGTTTTAACTCTTCGAAACATATTATCTTTTTGTATCAAAAACATATACACATTCTTTTTCTAAATGTCAAGATTTTTTCAATCCTCAATGGAATCTTTTATTAGAATTAATTAGTAATTATTAAAGATTTTTTGGCAGATGTATATAAAAACTCTTAATTTTTTAATACCTTTAAAAAATTTACCTCCACACCAATATGCTCGCATTGGTATGGAGGCTTACAAGTTTACATCCTTATTACCTAACTACTGTCTATTCGTGCAAAAATCTGAACCCACTGCAGAGATTAAAAGTTGAAATTTAGTCCAACGCTGATGAAGTTTACGTTCTGTTCAATCAAGGTAAACTCAGCTTCAGCCATTATCATCTCACTGAACTTAAACCCTATGCCACCGCCGAAGGAAAGACCTGTATCTGAGGCGTTTAGATCCATAACAATAATATCACCGACCTTATACTCAGCGGTCACGTTCTCATAGATAACCCCTACTTTAGCTTTAACATATGCTACCCCGCCAATTATATAACGGTATGCACCGTATCCAGCTACTGTATAGATGTTATAATCAATTGAAATACCTGGAAATGGTTCCCAATCTCCACCACCAATCCCATAGTTGAATTCACCTTCAACTCCGATTTGAGGCATAATACTGTATCCAAAAAGAACTCCAATTGGTATAATATCACTAACTTTAGGTACATCTAACATCATCAAACCGGATTTTGCACCTACATACAAGCCAGCACTTGAAATTCCTACACAAGAAAAAACCACTATTAATGTGAGTATAAGAATTCTCTTCATTTTTTCTGCCTCCTTCTAAGTATTATTGTTAAAACATTTATCGTTGTTGATTACACCTTTTTACTGCTTTTTCTCACCTCCTTCCATTTTTCATTTTTGCTTCCTATTAAGAACTACATAGGAAGTCAACTACAAAATATTCAGTATTCATAATACTGAATACATAGTATCAATCTAACGTGAGATAATTTCAATTCTCCAACTTTATGGGTTTAGTTTTAAATATAAATCTTACAATTTCTTTATATCAAAATTTAACAAAATTGTCAACCTTTTTTTAAAAATTTTAGTGGAATTTTTATATAATGATAAAACACAAGAATATGATAAAAACGAATGTTGGTTTGCGGGTTAATCTGAATTTAAATCACTTTATATTTGTTGAAAGGATTTTGTAGAGGTTGAGAAGGCTCTCAGGAATTCTATCCCTTTTTATGAAATCAACTTCAACTTCCTCATCCACACTTCTTGTTGTATCGGGAAAGAATGCAATTTTCTTCTCTCCCCACCAGAGACCCGTTGTGTCAAGAGAATCCTGTGCTACAACAGAGATGAAGTATGTATCAGGTGGTGTAAAGAAAAAAGAAAAAGTAGTATCAACTGGTGAAATATCCTGAAATAATCTATCGCTTGCATTTCTAAGAAATGCGTAAGTTTTTGTGAGTTCTTTTTCGTCTTTGATAATTTTGATATTCATTCTATTCTTTGGTAATGTATCACTTGTTGTCAATGTGAGAATCCTCATCTCACTTAGTGAATTACCTGATAGGTCCGGCATAAGGGGTAACATAAATAGTTTACATATCTTATCCTTTACAAGCCTGTAGCGCAGGGTAACTTCTGTCAGTGTTTCGTTCCAAACAAACAGGCTGTCAATATCAATGTACGTAGTTACGAAATCATTAATTCCACAGGCTCCTGAATCCATTGGTTCAGAAAACCTCAAAAGTATAATTGAATCAAGCGGTGCTGAGGTGCGTATCCTTGAAGGTCTTGTATATCTTAAAATAGGATCGATTGTATCCTTCTCGTTACTTGGCTTAAAGGATTTCTCTGCCCTTATCATCAAATTCCCTTTTATATCCTTAATGTTAAAGATCAGTAATGAGTATTTCATGTCCTCAAGTTTAGGCACTGTAATCAAAACCTCATCACCTTTTTTATCCCTTTCTGAATAAATTACACTGGTTGTTTCACCATTCTCTGGATTCAAAATCTTAAAATTATCCAATTTCTTGGGCGTAAGCGTATCAATCTTTTCTGAGAAGAAAATACGAAGATGGTGTTCATCAACTGTGTTGACATTCAGCACTCGAGGTGCCCATCTATCAGGCGAGGTTGGTGGGAGTTTTTTCCCACAACCTGATAGTAAGAAAAGGATATAGAAAATGGATATATATATGATTTTAAGTTTCATGTTCCCGCTTCCAGTAGAAAGTAAAGAAAAAAACGCATAATGGGGTAGAGAATACCTCCCAAAATCCCTAAAAAAAATAGAGCAAATATTATTATAAAACCAAAGCGTTCAATCCTTCTAAACCCCTCCGCAACAGTATCAGGCAAGAAATACATGAGTACCTTGGAACCATCAAGAGGAGGTATGGGTATAAGATTGAAACAGAACAGGAGGACATTTATTGCAGCACCATATACAAAACCCTGTGTAAATATGTTTGCCTTTCCTCCAAGTAAGAAGAAGACCCTGTAAAAAAGTGCAAATATTATAGCAAGAGCAAAATTGGATAAGGGACCAAAAAGACTTGTCAGCATCATATCCCTTTTTGGATTCTTAAAATTTAAAGGGTTAACAGGAACAGGTTTTGCCCATCCAAAGAGAAACGGTGAACGGAGAAGTATGAGCATCACAGGAAGAACGATAGTTCCAACAATATCAATATGTGGAATGGGATTTAGTGTTAATCTCCCACTCATCTTGGCTGTTGGGTCACCAAATTTTAGAGCTGCAAAACCGTGGGAGATTTCATGAATTATAACAGAAAATAAGAGGATGACAACATTAAGTACAATGAATAGCATTAGAGATTTTCCTCGAAAATTCGGAGAAGTCTTATTTGATATTCTAATTCCCCGACTGTTTTTATATCATCCGGATTTATCCAAAGACTGAGTTTCTCTATTTCATTTCTGATTTTCTCAAGGTGCAACCTTTTCTTCTCTGTAAGTCTCCTTTCAACATATACTATTTTTTCAATTGCTTCGTTAATAAGTCTCTTTGATTCACTTATATTCCCTGTCCTTAATGAATCGACTGAGTCGGTCAGGTCGTATAGTGCATCAAAAAGAATAGATCGATTCTCCATACGCATCTCTGTTTGTGATTTAACCTCTTTGATATCCTTCTTCATTATATTAATCTGTTTCTTAATATCCACTATTCCACCCGTTTTAAGGAATGTGAGTATTGAAATTATCAGAGCAAGAGTGGAGAAAGCAAGAGAAAACTTATTGATTGTATCCTTAAGCATTTTACTTTCCAATACAGAATTCCTGAAATATCTTGTCAAGAATCTCTTCTGGTGTAACCTCTCCTATAATCTCACCGAGTGATCGTGATGCTTCTTTAATGTCAAAAGCGATAAGTTCAGGGCTTCTGTGTTCCTCAACTCCACGTATAGCACGAGTAAGGTTTTCCTCTGCCTTCGAAAGAAGAACAAGATGTCTTGTTCTGGTAGACATAACCTCATCAATCTTTAGCTCCGTTGCACCTATGAGTTTAAGAATTTTTTTATTGAGTTGCTCAATTCCAGTATGCTCTTTTGCTGAAACCTCACAGATTGGGTGAGGAGTGCCATTGGTAATATCAGAAATGTTGATTCTCTTTGGAAGGTCAATCTTATTTATAACAATGATTAATGGTTTCTCCTTAGCCCTATTATAAATTTCCTTATCTTCTCCTTCTAACGCAACTGAGCCATCGGCTACAAAGAGTAAAAAAGACGTATTCTCAATAGCTTCCTTCGTTTTCTCAATACCAATTGCTTCCACAATGTTTTCTGCATCCTGAAATCCACAGGTATCATAAAGTTTCACTGGAATTCCCTTAACATTTATCCAACCCTCAATAACATCTCTCGTTGTTCCTGGAACTGGAGTCACAATAGCACGTTCTTCGAGAAGAAGGGCATTAAGTAGGGATGATTTACCTACATTTGGTCTTCCAACTATGGCAGCACTTACACCGTCTCTGAGTATGCATGCCCTTTTGCCTTCCTTTATTAGTTCATTAATAATATCTATTGTGGAACTTATCTTTTTTGATATTTTTCTCTGTTCTGGAACAGTAATATCTTCATCAGCGAAATCGAGGGAAAGTTCAATATCACTCAGGATAGAGATAAGGAAATCTTTTAATCTTCTTATCTTCTTAGAGAGAAGGCCATTAAGTTGATAGAGTGCACCGCGTAGTCCTTCTTTTGTTTTCGCAGAAACAATATCAAGTACTGCCTCTGCCTGTGTGAGATCAAGCCTGCCATTCAAAAAAGCCCTTTTTGTAAACTCTCCTCTCTGTGCCATCCTGGCACCAGCGCTAATACAAACCTCAAGTGTTCTCTGTGCTGGAACTATTCCACCATGGCAGCTAATCTCAACAGTATCCTCTCCTGTATAGGTCTTCGGAGCATGCATTACAATAAGGAGAACATCGTCTATTTCCTCTCGTGTTCCAGGGTCGATTATTCTTCCATAAATAACCCTGTGGCTTTCTATTGAACTTGGGGATGATTTTCCCTTAAATATGCGCTCCGCAATCGTGAGCGAATCCTTTCCGCTTATCCTTATAACCGCAATACCACCTGTTCCCGGAGGTGTGGAAATTGCTGCAATAGTACCATCTGAGACCATTTTCTTTCTCTAAGATCTTTTGTAATCACCAACGTTATATAAAAAGGGAGATTTATCCCCTACAGTTATAGGTGTTCTAACTAAACCCAAAAGCTTTTTTCCCCCACCATTATCAAGAATCTCAATTTCTATTTCATTTCTCGAACATTTAAGCTTCTTGATTACTTTACTGATGGCTTCTTCGATCGTTTTACCTGTTTCGATAAAGTACTTTTCAGGTGTCAAACTTCCTCCGTTCCTTTCACCGTCTCTTCCTTTTCACCTCTGCGGATAATGTATTGCTGGAGAATGGATAAAAGATTGTAAACAAGCCAGTAGAGAACTATTCCGGACGGCAGTCTGGTAAAAATAAAAACAAGAAAGATGGGCATAAAATACATCATTGCCTTCTGTCGGGGATCTGTCACAGTAAACTTTTGTTGGACAAACATTGCTACCCCCATCAGAATAGGCAGTATGAAGTAAGGATCTTTCATAGAGAGGTCCTGTATCCAGAGCATGAATGGTGCCCTTCTGAGTTCAATAGTACTTCGAAGAACTGCATAAAGTGCAAAAAATACGGGCATCTGGAACAGAAGCGGCAGACATCCACCAACAGGATTTACCTTATGCTGGCTGTACAGTTTCATAATCTCTTTGTTCATCCTCTGAGAGTCATCTTTGTATCTCTTCCTTAGTTCCTCCATCTTTGGTTGGAGTCTCTGCATCCTCCTCATAGATGAGTGGCTCCTCATAGTTAACGGAAAAAAAACAACCATCATAATTGTAGAAAAGACGATTATTACTACACCGTAATTTGGTATGACCTTATGTATACCTATAAATGTAAAGAATATTACTCTGCTTATTGGCGCAATCCATTTCCATCCAAAATAGACACTCCTCTCAAGACCTTTCCCCATCTCTTTAAGCTTATAATAATCTATTGGTCCAAAGTAGAGCGAAAAACTTCCTTTTTCCATCTCTTTTGTTGATACAGAGAATCCAATCCTTTTTTTCTCTATTTTCCACTGGCTAACCTTTTTAATAACATTGTCCTCTGATAAGATGAAAAAGAGGAAATATTTTGATGTAACACCCGCCCAGTTAACTGTTCCCTCAATTGATGATTTTTCTTCTTTAACATTTTTCAAATTCATCCTTTGAAAATGGTCTCCCAGCATTGTTACAAAACTGGTGTAAGCCATCTCGTCACGCTCATCCTTTTCTGTTGAGGCAAGACCTGAATCAAAGGCGAGTTTTATTGAATACGGAGTCTTATTAAGAGATTCAAGATGGAGACCTATAACGTAACTGTTGGGAACAAATACAAAGACCTTTTTCAGGAATGGTACATTGTTTTTTGTGTAGTAGAAGACAAGGCTATCTTTTAGACCGGCATTAAGGTTGATATTATCCTTTTCACATACAGTAGGGAATTCACCAAGGTTTAGTTTGTTTTCCATCTCAAACAAGACGAGGGAGAGTGGACTGCTTCCCTCAGGGATGAGCTCAACGGGTTTTCCTTCTTTCCCAGGATATTCCAGGAGTTGCATACTCTTAAGGGTTGCACCTGTTGTTGAAAATTTAGCCTCGTAAAGGTTTGTTCTGACAGTTATTATCTTTTCCGCGTCTGGTTTTGTAGTTGGCAGCTCAACAATCTTTTCCTTTACCTTTTCTTCTACTTTCTCCATTTCTTGTTTCTCTACAACCTCTTCCTCTTTTTGTACTACATCTTTCTCTTGCTGTTTAGGTTTTCTGAACAACATTGTGTAAGCAATAAAAAGTAATGTTATCAGAAGAACTGCTATTATTGTTCTTTTATCCACTTTATCTCCTATTCTACAGGGTCATACCCACCTGGATACAAGGGATTACATCTTAGAATCCTTAGTAGTCCTTTAAAAACTCCCCGTATCAAACCATACTTTTCAATAGCTGTAAGACAGTAAGTTGAGCATGATGGGTAAAACCGACAGGTTTTCGGGAAGATGGGCGATATACATTGTTTATATGTTTTAATAAAAAGAATAACTATGGTTTTCATTCAATTATTCTTGCATCCTTAAGTAAATGAATGAATTCGTCTGAAAGTTCATCGAAAGAGAGATCAAGCCCGGTTTTCGAAAGATGAATGACCATATGAATATCTTTTTTCATTAGTTCCTTCCTCATCCTTATTATCTCTATCAGTCGTCTCTTTATCCTGTTCCTCTTTACCGCGGGTTTTGCATCCCTTTTGAATGTAATGCCAAATTTAAACCCATTCTTTTCAATAAAAATGATAGTTAAATGTTTAAGAGCTCTTCTCTTTCCTGATCGAAATATCTCCTTAAATTCTTTAGTGTTCCTTATTTTATTAGCTTTTCTGAGAGACTGTAAGTTTTTTTCTTCCCTTTTTTCTTCTTCTCGCAAGAATTTTCCTTCCACTTTTTTTTAACATCCTCTTTTTGAAACCATGTTTTCTTCGTCTTTTTTTTCTTTTCGGTTGATATGTTCGCTTCATTCAGAACCTCCCCGTCTGTTATCATATTTTACAGTTATTCAAATTATGTTGTATAATAAGTTAAAAATCCGCTTTTGTCAAATAAAAACTCGTATAATTTTCTTGACTTTGTATTTATTTTGAATTATAAATATGTGAAATCTATGAAAGGAACTGTATGAATTTTAAGGTGGAAAGCTTTCTTAGTCTTTTGCAGAAACTTAAAAACATCATTTTTGCCGTAGATAAAGATTTAAAGATACAATTCGCAAACGAAAACCTTTGTAAGGAACTTGGAATTGATAACTGCTTTCTTGTTGGTGAAGATATAAGAAATCTTCTTCCCCCACAAATCATTCAAAACTATGACATCGTTCCTGCAATAAATTCTGTTTTCGAATCAGAGAATGGGCATGAAATTTACGGGGCTACTTACTCAAATTCACTATCTAATAAGGTAATTTTCCTTGATATTGAGATGAAAAGGATGGGTAAGGAGAGACCTCTTGTATTACTTATAATCAATGATGTTACGAGAAGAGCTAAAAAAGAACGGGAATTTCTATTACTCTTTGAACTCGTCTATCTAATGCTGGAGACAAAGCAGCTGGATAAGCTTTCCTATTTGATACTTACAGCTGTTACTGCAGGACATGCTTTTGGTTTTAACAGAGCATTTCTGCTCTTAGTCGATCAAGAGAAAAAATTTCTTAAGGGTAGTATGGGTTTAGGACCTACAAGTAATGAAGAAGCAAGAGAAATATGGACACAGGTTTCCCAGAAAAGCCTCCATGATTTGTTATTAATGTTTAACAAACTGAGTTCAAAAGAGGAACTCCCGCTTTTTCCACTTGTGGAGAAACTTGTCTACAGAATGAGCTCTCTCCCTAATTTTATCAAAGAATCTATTAAAAAGAAAAAGGTTATTAAAGCAACACGATGGAACGAGATGATAAAGAAGAAAAAAATTTTTGATATACTCGGTGTTGACGAATTTATTATCATACCACTTGTATCAGGAGATAGAACATTCGGTGTTATATTTGCAGATAACATATTCACCCGTGCACCAATAACAGCGGAGAATTTTGAGGAACTGAACATTTTCGCAGATTATTCATCCCTTGCTATAAACAGAGTGCTGGAATATAGGCGACTTGAAAACAGAAAAAGAGAATTGGAAGAGTATCAAAAACTCGTTAATAGACTAAAAGATACCCTCAGTTTTTCTGAAAAGCTATCTACCATAGGTGAAACTGTTGCCTATATTGCCCATGAAATAAGAATCCCACTTTCAAACATAGGTGGATTTGCAAGTGGAATTCTCAGAAAACCGGATGACCTCGAACGGGTAAGAAAAAATGCTGGTATCATAGCAGATGAAACAAAAAGGCTTGAAAGACTGCTTGATAGATCAATCACCTTTGTGAAAGGGCCCGAGATTAATTTAAATTTAGAGAACATAAATGACGTTATGACAGATACTCTTGAATCGATGTCAAATGACTTTCACGAGAAGGACCTTACAATCACGAAATCACTCGATGCAAATCTCCCACTTATTCCCATTGATAGGGACAGAGTAAAGCAAGCGGTTTTAAACATTTTAAGAAATGCTGTACATGCAACAGAAAAAGATGGTGAGATAAGCATTAAAACAACAGAAGAAAAAGACTCTATAAAAATAAAAATTAAGGACAGCGGTAAGGGAATAGCAAAGGAGATCTTGCCTAACATCTTTAACCCTTTCTTTTCAACAAGAAAAAGGGGGTTGGGACTTGGTCTCACCATTACTCAGAAGATAGTAAACGCACACGGAGGTTATATAAAAGTAGAGAGTGATGTACTGAAAGGCACAACCTTCAGTATATTTCTCAACAAAAAGAAAGAAAGCAAACAAGTTGAATAGAGATATTGGAATGCGCTAAAATAATTACGAAAAATTCCTAATTCCTAATTCTCAATTAATGTGAAAAGGAGAAAAAATGGAAAAGGTAATGGTAGTTGATGATGACGAGGGGATCAGGTGCCTTTATGAGCAGGTACTTACTGATGAAGGTTACAAGGTTATTCTTGCAAGTGACGGTTTAGAAGCAGTTGAAATTTTTAAGAATATAAAACCTGATATTGTTGTTCTTGATATCAGAATGCCTGGAATGGATGGTATTGAACTGCTTGGAAAGGTGTTGGATATGGATAGAAAACTTCCTGTTATCATCAATAGTGCATACTCAATGTATAAGAACAACTTTCTTACCTGGATGGCTGACGCATACGTAATAAAAAGTTCCGATCTAACAGAGTTAAAATTAAAGATCAGAGAACTTCTCGAAGCCAAAAAGAAAAAAAATACTGAAAGTAATTAAGACATAAAAAAAATAGACACTACTGTGATTTCTTGATAGGGGTCTTATGTTTAATGTGAAGGAGCATAAGTGAGTGGGGAACAAGAAAATATTCTGGTTATGATTCTTGCAGGTGGAAAAGGAGAGAGGTTATATCCCCTTACAAGGGACAGGACAAAGCCTGCAGTCCCTTTTGGTGGGATTTACAGAATTATTGATTTTACTCTTTCTAACTGTGTTAACGCAGGGTTGAGAAAGATTTACCTTCTTACACAATATAAATCCCTGTCACTTGTTAGGCATATCAGACTTGGATGGTCTACTATGTTTAAGCCCCAAATCGGAGAATTCATTGAAACCCTTCCAGCTCAACAACGGGTTACAATCGATTGGTATAAGGGAACTGCTGATGCAGTTTTTCAAAACATATATTCTATTCAACAGGAAAGACCTGAGTTAATTCTTATCCTCTCTGGCGACCACATATATAAAATGGATTATAGAAAGATGATACGATTCCACACGGAGAAGAATGCTGATGTAACAGTTGGCACGGTAAAGGTTCCTCTTCGTGATATGTCGAGATATGGAATCATTGAATTGGACAAGGGAAAAAGGATCGTAGGATTCAAAGAAAAACCATCTCAAAAGGAGTATACTACGAAGGAGGATTTTGTACTTGCTTCTATGGGTGTCTATGTTTTTAATACAGATGTTATTGTAAAAGAGGTAATTGAAGATGCAAAGAAAGAGACCTCCCATGATTTCGGAAGGGATATCATACCCCGTATTATTTCAAAAAAAAGAGCTTTTGGATATGTTTTTGCACAGGAATATTGGCGGGATATAGGTACAATTGATGCTTACTGGGATGCAAGTATGGATCTTGTATCTCGTACCCCTGAACTCAATCTTCATGATAGCGAGTGGCCTATATTTACATTTAGACCACAACTTCCTCCTGCAAAGATTGTCCTCGACGGGAATTCAAGAAACGGTAAAATTGTCGATTCCATTGTTTCACTGGGTTGCATAATTAAGGGGGGATATGTGAAAAATTCGATACTTTCTTACAATGTTCTTATCCGTAGTAATGCACATGTTGAGGAATCTATTCTCATGAGTAATGTTGACGTCGAAAGAGGATGCAAAATAAGAAGAGCAATCATTGATAAAGGTGTCATGTTAGAGGATGGAACCGTGATTGGATATGATAAGAGACAAGATAGAAAAAACTATTTTGTATCTGAAAACGGTATTCTAGTAATCCCAAAAACACGAGAACGAGGAGAAAAATATGCCTGAACTGCGAAAAGACCCAATCATAGGTAGATGGGTAATCATCTCCACAGAACGTGGGATGAGACCACACGATTTTCCTGTTCAAAAAAAAGAGATACAAACTAGCCACTGCCCATTCTGTGAAGGAAACGAGGATAAAACACCACCTGAAATCACAGCCTGGAGAAAAGATGGAACTTCTATAAATGGACCAGGATGGGAAATACGTGTAATACCTAATAAATTTCCTGCACTTAAGGTAGAGGGGGAATTAAAAAGGAAAGGACTCGGAATATTTGACAAAATTTCAGGTGTTGGCGCGCATGAGGTTATTATAGAAACTCCCAAACACAATGAAGAATTTATCTCTTTTAGTAATGAAAGAATAGCGAAAATTTTCTGGTTTTATCGCGAAAGAAGTAGAGATCTGAAGCAAGACTCACGGTTACGATACATTCTTATATTTAAGAACCATGGTTACGAAGCCGGGACATCGCTCGAGCACCCTCACTCACAACTCATTGCCACACCAATTACTCCAAAGATAGTAAAGGAAGAACTCACAGGAGCAAAAACTTACTTTGATTATAAACATAGATGTATATTTTGCGATATGATAGAGCAGGAACATTTTGATCAGTCAAGGATTATAATTGAGAACGAATCCTTTATTGCTATCTCTCCCTTTGCAGCACGATCGCCATATGAGATATGGATACTGCCCAAAAGACATTCACCCGATTTTGATTCAATAAGTGATGAAGAGTTAACAAAACTATCAATTATATTGAAGGATATTTTTCAAAGATTGTCGTCTATTCTTGGAGATATGCCTTATAATTATGTTATTCATACAGCTTCTAACAGAAATTTTCAAGACCCTGGTTACTGGCTCACTATCGAAGCTGATTTTCACTGGCACATCGAGTTGATGCCACGATTGACAAGAATAGCGGGATTCGAGTGGGGTACTGGTTTTTACATAAATCCAACTGTACCTGAAGATGCAGCAAAAAGCCTAAGAGAAGCAACAGTAGAGAAAAAAGAGGAAGGATAAGTGGCAGGATGGTAAACAAACGCAACAATGGCAATCTTTAGAACAATGACTAAATAACCTAATGACCAATGACTAATAACTTATAACCTATTCAAACTGTGGCTGAATAGAAAGGAAAAAGGAAATGAAAATATTAATGGTTTCTTCTGAGGTTGTACCATATGCAAAAACAGGCGGTCTTGCAGATGTTGCTGGAACACTCCCTTCTGCATTAAAGAAATTGAATCTGGATGTAAGGGTAGTGATGCCAAAATATAAATCAATTGACTTTGGAATGGCAAAACCTCTTAAAGTCATTGATAAATATCCTATAAATCTTGGTAGAAAAAAGGAATTCTGTTCAATATATGAAGGGAAAAGAGAGGATGGAGTAATTTTCTACTGGATTGAGAACGACAATTTTTTTGCACGAAAAGGGCTCTATGGCGACGAGAGAGGGGATTATAAAGACAATGGAATACGTTTTGCCTTTTTTGCACTTGGCGCTATTGAGGTTATCAGACGAAAACTCTTCACCCCTGATATTATTCATATCCATGACTGGCAGACATCATTGATACCTATCTATTTAAAAAACAACCTCTCCAATGAGAAATTCGCAAAGATACCTGTAGTTCTTACAATCCATAATATCTCATACCAGGGAGTCTTTGAGAAGAAATTATTGTCAGAGATTGGTTTGGATTTGTCTCTTTTCACATCAGAAAAACTTGAATTCTATCGAAAACTCAACATATTAAAAGGTGGAATTGTGTTTTCAGATTATATAACTACTGTTAGCCCTACATATGCATCTGAGATACTAACAAAGGATTTTGGGATGGGACTTGAAGGAGTATTAGCAACTAAAAAAAAGAACCTTACTGGCATACTTAATGGAATAGACTATACTCTATGGAATCCAGAAATGGACAGATTTATTAAATATACATATTCTAAAGAGGCTCATGGTGGGAAACTACTGAATAAGTCCTATCTTGAAAGGAAATTGAATCTTGAGAAGGATATCAATAAACCGTTACTGGGAATGATCTCAAGACTTGCTGAACAGAAGGGGATAGATATATTTGCACAAGCCTTACCTGACATTGTGGAAGAAGATGTTCAAGTCGTGGTTCTCGGAAAAGGCGATAAGATCTATGAGGAACTGATGAAGAGTCTTGCGGGTAAATATCCTGATAAAATCAAGGTTAACATAGGTTTTGATAATAAACTTGCGCATCAGATCTACGCAGGAAGCGATATCTTCTTGATGCCCTCACGGTTTGAACCCTGTGGGCTCGGTCAGATGATTGCATTCAAATATGGAACTGTGCCTATCGTTCATAGTACTGGCGGACTCAGGGACACGGTTCATGAATTTTCACCTGATACCCTTGAGGGTAATGGTTTTGTTTTTGATGAGTTCAGTGCTTCATCCTTCCTTAAAGCAGTTAAAAGGGCACTAAAGGTCTTTGAAACCGGGAAGAAATGGAAAAAACTTTTAAAAAATTGCATGGAATTGGATTTCTCGTGGGAAGCATCTGCAAAAAAGTATATTAAGTTATACCAAAAACTCGCCACAAATAAGAACTGAAAGGTAAAAATAAGAGAAAAGAATATGTAAAGTCCGAAATTACGAAAATGGAAATTACGAAAATCAGAACAAAATATACAAGAAACAATTTCCAATTTCCTAGTTTCGAAATTTCTAATCATTTTTTAAATCTTAGCGCTGAATTATGATATTCTATACAGTAAAAACTGAAGTACGAAGGGAAATTGTTATAAAAAAATCAAAATTCATTGCAACTATCTTCTCTATCTCCTCACTTGATGAAGCACAGAAAAAGCTCAATGAAATAAAAATGGAGTTCAGAGACGCAACTCATTGTCCATATTCACTAAGGATTGGTTATGAAAGGATTATTGAGAGATTTTCTGATGACGGGGAACCACCAAGGAGTTCTGGGCTTCCAATTTTACAGGAACTTAAAAAAACTAACGTAACGAATATTCTCCTTGTGGTTACAAGATATTTTGGAGGGATTAAACTTGGTCTGGGTGGGCTTAACAGGGCATACCGTGAAAGTGCAATGCTCGTTCTTGATACAGCAAAAAAAGTGCGCTCGTTACCCCTTGTAAGATTTGATTTGAGTCTTGATAGAGTCTATTCCGGAAAGATACGGAATATCTTAGAACATTTCAACGCAAGGATAATACAAGAGAACTATGGTGATAAAGCAGAGTATAGTGTTAAAATTGAAAAAGAACGGAAGAAGGGATTTCTTGAAGCCTTAAAAACCGTAACACGAGGAAAAATCAGGATTCGAGAAGTCCCAAGTGAAGATTGAGGAAAGGAGCAGGTAATTAGTTGCTTCGCAATGGAATTTATTCCTTCGGAATGGAAATTCGTTCTTGCGAACGGGAAATACTCAGAAAAAGAGCAAAGAAAAATGGTGAAAACCAAAAACACAAACCAAACTAACCAAATTAAAAGGTTATCTTCCAATGCACAGCATTAGATTCAAGCACGGAGTGCTCACTTCCAGCATCTATACTAATGCATTTCAGCGGTGAGCTAAACTTCAACGCTGAACACGCTCATACATGGTGGGGTGCTCACTTCCAGTTGCAGAGCAACTAATATGTTTATGTATAGTTATGCTATTATCGGGTTTGCAAGTGGACTCGTAGTTCTATTAATCGAGATTTTTATCCTTGAAAAAATCTATTCAGGTAAATCAAGAAGCACGTTAAACAGAATACAAAAGAGACAACTACGAAGAGTAAAAGAAGATATCGTAGAAGGAGAGATTGAGGTTGACGGTGATGTGGAGGAAGTTAAACAAAAAATTGAAAAATCTCTAAGGTTTTTTTACCTCTCCCCCATGGTAAAGCGAGTTGAAAGAACATCTAATTCAATCTCAATCCAGATTTCTGGTCGAAATTTTCCAAAGGAAATATCTTATACAGTTAGCAAAGGGTGGTCAAAATCCGTCAAGGTCACGTACAAAATTGATTTTACGCAACAGAAGAAAAAATTCAAGAGGATTTCTTATTTTCTTCTCTTCTTTGTAGCACTTCCCATTGCAACAGCAATTCCCTGGCTTGTTTTATATGTAATTTCACATTTTCCACAGCAGAAGATACAACTTATACAACTTATGCATCTATGGCACATCTGGTGGCCATTCTTTCCATATGTTATCTACCGCAAGACAAAAACTATAAGCAAAACATTCTTTGAAAACATCCTCAGATTATAGTTCTCTATCCACACTACTGTCATTTCAAGTGTTTTTTAATGCTCTGCTATTGCGAAGCAATCTTGGTTTTGGGCATTTTATGGAGTGCAACGACGGTGTCGTTACGGTGATTAGTTTTCCCGGTGAAATAAAAAGTTTAAAAGTTTACTCCTGTCCCCATTAACCATTAACCCATTAACCCATTAACCTGAATATCCTATTATCCAGTCTAATAAAGGGGGCGGGAGAAGGAACTTGCAATGACAACGCTCTTCTCCCTTGAACACATTTTGTGTTCAATTGTATACAATTTACGTTCATTAATCAAAACATTCCTTATTTTATTCTTGACAAAATGTATGATTTCTGTTATAAATAACCTATGAAAAAAAGAGAAAGAAACGTTTATGTTTTAAATTTGTTGTTGGATGGATTAAACAAAACAGTGGGGTTTATCGGACCACCATAAGATACTATGTAATGATTAACCCCACTCTCTCCATAAGGGAAGTGGGGTTTTTTGTTATAAAAGATTGCATATAAGGGGAGCATATTGATTACAC
>SOIS01000097.1 GCA_004375965.1 Candidatus Cloacimonadota bacterium
GATCTAGAACTTCTACATTTTTAAATCCTGATAGAAGAATAATCGAGCTTTCGTCATTAGAATTTCAATGGAATTTCCCAATAAATCCATTAGCCCGGGGATTATTTCGAGAGGGAGTGATTTTCTTACGTAGAGACCATTGGTGTAAAGAAGCTTTATACCATGAATCCATACACAGCCTCCAAAACATTGAGTTCGATACCAAGCCTGAATTAAGACCCTTTGTAGAGGGTTTAACAGAATATCTAACGGGATGTCTTCTTTATGAGGATTGTACTTATTGCTATAATGCTTGGAAACAAGGAACATATTCGTATTGCACTTTCACATACACATAGTGGACAAGGATGTTTGGGGCTTTCTGTCATTATCTACCATTATCTTTGTTGAAGACCCTTTATTTCCAAGATGGGAAAAGTTGGGATGAAAAATATAATGTTTTTCTAGATGAAATTCATAAATCGGGATTTCCTAAATTTGGTGATATCTTTACCGGTAAGAAAAAGATACCTCTTGAATTGCGTTTTCTTCAGGAATGTGAAAAGAATTTTGGGAGGGGGCAATTCAGAAACCTCTATCGCTCAAAAGAGAGATGTTTGGATTTGGGTAATATAATAAAATGATAACTAACTCAATGCATCTACAATTGCGTGCGTGTCGCAAGGGACGATCTGTTCCCCATTAAACCTTGTGAAGAAATGGCTGTTCTGATAGACGCAAACAAGGGGGAATAAATAATCACAAATATTATGGATAACAAACAGAGCGGTTTATGTTCTTTTATCAGTAAATTAATAGGGTGCCACCCAAAAATTATAATGGTAAACTGCTTTGCGACTAAAAAGTGCATCATGGACCGGACTCGCCGGACCTTTATTTGTAATAATTCTAATCTTTAGGTTCCTGGCAGTGGCAAGGGGTGATCGTACACCATCTCAGATTATCGGGGTAGCATTTTTTGGGATTGTATTGATTTCCCTCATATTCGTCCTTACAGGAGCGCCCATAGGTAGAGGAAGGATTAGATTTTAACCAATATGATGTGAATAGTATGTCTCTGAGGAATAGAATCTCACAGGTATTTGTCATGATATGGGCTGGCTGTTCAGTTTGGCTTGGCTACCTGTGGCAAAATGAGACCATCAGCCTCGAGCTCTTCATGGGCGGAGTAGTAGTCATTGGATTTGGCGTCTTGTTCATTATCTCAAAGATTGAGGAGTAGATGTGGGTTAATGTCCGATATCGTAAAGTGGTTGGGTGAAATAATCGGAGCGATTTTCGCATTGTATGTCTTATGGGTTGTTGTTAAAGCTCTAAGCGAGGATTCTCCTGGATTCGGCAGATATGCAATACCAATCTTCATTGCTGCTGCGGCAGCGATTTTGGCATACGCTAAATTGGGACCTGGTCGGAGTTAATGGTCAGTGGTAGGGGTTGCGCGTGAGCGAATTTCCTGAAAACTTCCTCTCAGAATGTTCTAGAAAAAACCCGTTTATGAGCCTTGAAACTCGGTATATCGCGCGATTTACTTATTCAATTCCAATGCACCAAATTGGAACTCTAACAACATCCGAATACTTGCCTTCTAAAAAATCTATTAACTTCTGCAATGAGGCCCTAGCTGCTCTATAAGAACTAACGGCTGATCCCCCGCGTTCAAAAGCGGAAGAGTCGTAAGTAATGAGAACACCAACATCAAGCTTACGTTCATCGTGCAGCAGGAGAAACCTGAAA
>SOIS01000057.1 GCA_004375965.1 Candidatus Cloacimonadota bacterium
GGGAGTGAAGGACTGAGCATGATCGTTTACACAATGAGCCTTACCTTTTCTCTGAATTTTTCATAAGGTGTCATTCCCTGCTTTGTCATAATATTAAATGTCAGCTCATTTTAAACATGGAAAAAGAAATGATAACGAAAGTTTAAATTTTTTTGACAAATTTGAGATTGAGGAGTATAAATAGAGGAGCGGGATAAGGAAATAGAAAGTATAGTTTAATCCCTAAAAACAACAGAACCTCCTGCACAAGAAAGAAGTATGAAAAAAGAGTGTCCTTTCCGATTAATCAGCATTTGCACAATTGCAACAATAATAGGACTTATGATCTTTGGAGGGGCAATTCTTTATGGGCAGGAAGCACATCTTTTTTATCTAGATCTTTTGCGTAAAGGAGAAAAGTCATTCCTTGCCAGAAATTACAAGGATGCTATAAGAGAATTGGAAATTGCCATTTTTGGACCCCTTGGGGAAAGAAAACTTAGAGTAAAGGCCTATATTTATCTCAGCATATCTCATTATTATCTAGAAAATATAGAAAAATCTGAGAAACACCTGAAAGATGCTGAGAATCTAATGGGAAACGAAGAATTTACAAGCTTAGAGATAGCAAAATCAGCGTTGTCAGAGTTTCAGGAATTAGTGAATTATTTCAAGCGTATAAGAATTCAAAAAGAGGGGACTGAAGAACTAGCGCTTATTAAAGCACTAGAAATGAAGATAAAATCTGACACACAGAATACTGCGCTCTATTTTGAGTTATTTGAGCTCTACAGAAAGTACAATAATTTAAGAGCTGGAAAGAAGATACTGAATAAGTTGATTAAGAAAAATCCTTCTGAGGTTAAAGGGTATTATCTCCTGGGGATAACATATTATAAAGAACGGAAATATAAAGATGCTGAGAAAAATTTTGTAAAGATTTTCGAAGTGACCGAGAACATCCGAATTGACAAGAATTTGTTAGGAGAAGCAGGAGCTTATCTGCTGCTAAGCACTTATCTTCAAGGAGATAGGAAAAGAGCATTAATGTTGTTCGCCGGACTGATGAACTATTTACCAGAAGAAAAAATCAGCTCCTCTTCCCTAAATAAAAAAGATAAGGTTATCCTGCAAGAAATCATAGAGACATATAAACGCAAATCTGAAACTGATATAAGTAAATGAAAACACTATTCCATCAGCAATTTACAAATTATACCTAGGTATATATAGGCATACCAAATTATACGAAAGTATATCTCAAACAGTCATAATTTGGTCACAATTTGTGTTTTGTTCATCTAGTGCGTTCGATTTGACACATCCCACCTTCCTTGATATTCTTTTATCAGTAAGATAAGGGGTAAGCAATGGCCATCAAATGCCCTAAATGTCATTTCGATAATCCTGATACTCAGCGCTTTTGTGGCGAGTGCGGGACCCAGTTGCCTCCTGCCGAAGAAATCTCCGCTCCTCTCACAGAGACTCTTGAAACTCCTAAAGAAGAACTGACCACTGGCTCCACCTTTGCAGGAAGATACCAGATTATTGAGGAACTTGGCACAGGTGGCATGGGTAAAGTCTATAAGACTCAAGATACAGAGATAAAAGAGAAAGTTACCCTCAAGCTTTTAAAGCCTGAGATTGCTGCGGATAAAAAGACCATAGAGCGTTTCCAGAACGAATTGAGATTTGCCCGGAAGATCAGCCATAGGAATGTCTGTCGGATGTATGACCTGAATAAAGAGGAAGG
>SOIS01000141.1 GCA_004375965.1 Candidatus Cloacimonadota bacterium
TCAGATGGTTTTTCCTTCTGTTCAGATGCTTTCTCAGGCTGCTTCTCCTCTTTTTCTCCCTTTTCTTCTTTTGCCCTTGTATCTTTCTTTTTCTTTATTTTTACTTCACCATCTGCAGTTGGGCTAACTTCATAGTCTTCGGTACCAGATATCTCACCAGGTTCTTCCTCAGGTTCAGGTTCCTCTTTTACTAAGATAGGTTCCTTTTTCTCTTTCTCTTCCTTCAGCAATTCACGTCTGGATTTTTTGAACTCGAGCTCAGGTAAATATGCCTCAACAACACCATCATCAAATTTAACGGCCTTCACACGTATTTTACTAGGTATCCTGTACTTCCCGTGTGTCCAGAGAGCGTTATTCAGAGAATCATCCATCCAAATGTCTTTTGCCTCAATCTTCATATGTTTAGTCAAAAATTGTTTTACCCTCTTAACGGCTATAGGTGCCGCCATGGAGGACTTAAAACCTTTCTTCTTTAAAGGTATAACATATATTTTCTCAATTTCTTCTGCCATGGTAATCAAGCTTTCTTAAGTTTATTTCTACGCCAGTGACGCGTTTTAGGATGACGTGTGAAACGCCGGTTAGTTCTAATCATAATCCATGCGGGTACACGCCGGTTGCTTTTAGTAGCCTTATTCAAACGAAGTTTTTTGCCAAGTGATTTATGTGTTGACATGATATTCTACCTTCTCTCTATTTTTATATCTCTTTTTTTTGGAATTATCTTCGAAAGCAGCATACGTAACTGCTCATCATTTATTTTATTTTTTAATCTGCCACCCTGGACAAGCATTATGAGCTGATTCTCGATTTCCTCGGCCATTTCAGGTCGAGCAACCTTTATCCTTCCAAGCCGTTCTTTTGCTTGTGTTGTAAGAATGCCTCGGAGAATCATCCTCCTTCTGTCTTCAAGCTCTTTTTTTTGAGAATTCTGTTCTTCGAGTGATTCTTGGAGTTGACCCTGTTGCTGCAACTCCTGCAGTTTTTTTCGCCTTAGATTCTCAAGTTCTTCATCCATAAATCCTAATTACTGATCCATTAATTATTTAATATTTTTCCAGACCTGGGTAATAAGACCCAACATTTTTCATGACTTCATGAGAGGTATTGTCTAAAAAGGACCTGCCTTTTGGAGTAAGCACACGACCTTTTCCTTTGATTCTTGTTACATATCCTGCCTTTTCAAGTTGCTGAACAGCCCTTCTTGCAATGGAGCCACTTCCACTTCTTGCCTTTGATGGTTTTGAACCGCGATTTTTTCTTCCACCGTATTCTGCCCTGAGTTGCTCTATACCGATAGTATTTTTAATATAGATTTTACGTAGAATAGCTGCGCATCTGACATACCACCAATCGTTATTTGTTGGAGGATTCTCCTTATGTACACCTGTTCTAACATACCTATTTTCTTCTGGCAGAACAATAGATTTATCATTCTGTAATTTCTTTGCTACCTCGTCTATTAATTCCTTAGTCGGAACATCATATAACGTCGTCATATATTCATTACTCCCATATGTGAGATTAGAATTGGGTAACGGTAATAAATGATAGGTTATTTAAGTATAGCGGATGGTTTTTCCTCAGTCTTTTTGAGTGGAATCCGAGTATATTTTCTACAATTATGGCAGTAAACAATTATTTTTCCCCCATGAATTCTCACCCTGCAAGTAACATTTGGCAGAAGATATCTGTA
>SOIS01000144.1 GCA_004375965.1 Candidatus Cloacimonadota bacterium
ACAAAAAATAGATACTAGTTCACGTAGACTACGACTATTTAATAAAAGCGATTATGGGTACTATAGAATTCTCAATCCAAGAAAAGTGAGAGATATTTATCCTTCGGATTCATCTATTCCGTTTGGTGTGTTTTCCAAAGGATTCTCAGGGAATTTACATACGTTGAAAAGGTATGAGAAACTGTTCAATAATGAGCAATTGGGGCTTGAAGCTTTCAGAGTTAGGCAGATTGTCAAAAATGATGTTCCAACCAAATATTTGGCAACTAAGCAATATGTGAAAAAGAAACATATAAAACTCATTAAACGGTTTAAAAATAACATCTTCGAAAAGAAGTTTGACCAAAAAAGTCTATTCGACGACATTGACAGTTTACTATGACAAATAAGTTAACAGTATCCGGAAAAACTGTAATTTAATTCATCAATACACGAATACCATTCTTGGTTTCCCCGCATGCCCCCTTTGTTATACAGCGCGTTTCAACAATTGAAAACTTACGGGGCGAGGTAAAAACGATGCGGGGTTGCCCTAGCCTCGTAATAAATGGAGATTTCTCCCGAACTTCCTTGCACAATCCTCTTTTCTTTACCCGATATGAACTGATGCGTATTAACTGTTTTTCTTAAACATCAGGCGGTCCTTTTCTAACCTTTTTCCTTATCTGCTCTAGATCTCCTTTCCAACTGTAGACTCTCTCTACCCACCAAGTTATTCTTCCTGATTCAAGAATTGACTCAAAGTATTCCTTTATCCTTTTTTTGCTTCGAGGAGCCTTTCCTAGTGTTACAAAGTCGAAACCTTCAAGATTTCCTCTATATTGCCTAATATATTCTGATACATTCTCAAAGTATTTCGCTACAACATACCCCTTCTTATCAGTAAACTCAGGAAATACCCCATCAAACTTTGCTGCCCTACGGAATGGTTTCATGCGCCACGACCACTTACCTCCACCTACCCAAATGGGGATTCTATCTTTGTCTCCGTAAGGTTTGGGTAAAAAAGTTGTTCCTTCTTCTATGGTATAATGCTTCCCAGAGAAACTAAACGGTTCTCCTTTCCACAATCCTTGCAAAATTTCAAGAGATTCATCAAGTTTTTCTCCTCTTATCTTATTGTCGATTTCTTCCCCAAATCTTTTAAAATCCTGTCTTACCACTGAACCTAGTCCTACTCCAAGGATCAATCTTCCTTTCGACAGATGATCTAAAGAAATAGCTTCTCTTGCCACTTTCCAAGGACGGCGTCTCGCAAGAGGAGTGACCATGGGACCGAGCATCATTTCCTTTGTATTTGAAGCAATAGCAGCTAGGGCAATCCATGGATCGATAACTCGCAAATCTGCTCTTGGTTTATGTAAGATGTGATCCCAAGGGAATATCCCATCCCATCCAGCTTCTTCAGCATCTTGTGCAAGAGCTATCAACCCATCAAAATCACTGTAGATGCCTAAATTGCTTATTGATATGCCAAATTTCATACCACAGATTCTATGCTTTCCCTATTTAGTTGTTTTTCACTCGCATTGTAACAACATTGACTATTCAATAGTGATATCGAGAAGAGGGTGTGTTGTCCTAGGTTCTATGTAGTGGGGTCGCTGGGATTTGCACCCGGGACAATTGGAGATATCTCCCGTAAACCATGCAATCTTATTCCAGCGCTTCTCTCATACTAATAGGATTCTAACTCCA
>SOIS01000187.1 GCA_004375965.1 Candidatus Cloacimonadota bacterium
TAGTGTCAGTTATTTATCAGTATTCCACGGCCATTCTCTTTTCGGGAAAAAATTATAATCAAGAAAATAGTGATCTATCACTGCATTCGGCCATTTGCTGATTATTATCTTCTTTTTCTTCTGTAGCATCGGGCGAATGTCTATTTCTTTAATATATGTGGTATAATCCTCATAGCTTCCTTCAAATCGTTCAGGCCAGTTTTTTCCGAGCGGATGATCAGGAAGACGCCTACCTTTAATCGCATCCTGGTATCTTGTCTGCATAGTTTTAATTTTACGTTTTATCCCTGTAATCGGATAGATAGCTTCTGGTTTTAGCTTTTCCCAACCTATGGGCAATGACCCATGTTGACCCCACTGTATGTTAATTCTTGCCCTGTGGTTGTTAAGATTAGCATCCCTTACTGCTTCTTCAGTAGAGAAAAGGGCTCTGTGAAAGTAAGTGTATACTCCGGTTACTTTACCAGTCTTTTGATCAAATTCTATCCAGAGCACTTCATGATCGGCAGGATCGTTATCCGCAGGGTAGTCAATATCATCATCCCAGAAAAGATGATATCCAATGACTGTCTTCTCAGGATGGATTACTGCAACCACATCTTCAAGTTTGAAATACTCTTTTTGGTGTACAAAAAGTCTTGGAGCATATTTGATAACCAAATCTATGTTGTTCTGGGAGGGCAACCGTGGAGGATCAAGTCTTAGTGCGTTATTATATCTGATACTTGCCTCTTTCAGTCTCCTCATCATATGATAAGCATAACCAAGGCGGTATTCACCCCGTGCATTAGTAGGATCTAGAAGCAATCCTTCCTTATAGTTCGTAATAACCTTATCAAAAATGAAAGGCTTTCTACCTTCCGCATCATATAGCTCCAGATAGACATCCCCGAGAGCGAAGTGGTGCTTTGCTAACTTCCTAGCAAATGCATCATTTGCCCCCAAAAACGCGGATTGCTCTGAAAGCTGAGCAAAACCTGCGTTTAACATAGCAAAAAACAAGACAAAGAAAATAACGATACTTATTCTCATTTTTACACCTCGATGAATCAGACAATTTATCCTTAAAATTTGATATATATTCAACTACTTATTTTGGTTTAAGCGAACTGATGTAGTCTATTTTATCTTGTATTCTATTTACAATTCTAATCTCTGAGAAACCAATTTTATTTAGTAACTCAGGTAACTTTCCCTGAACATGAATTTTATATCCGTTACCGGGTATTTTCAACAATTCTTAGCGACAGCCATATAGAACAGATATCTGGATTTGCTTACCCTTGATTTTAGCGAAAAAATCCCGATTTTTTGGTCAACGTTTTCAATGACCTATTTCAAAAAGTGTATCTGTAAAAAAACTGTTAGGGAACCATTCGACAATATTCTGTCCTTCAGCTAAGACGGGAAAAAAGCTTAGGGTAAACATTTCTCGAAGAGTTTCGAAGGTTTTCAGAATAGCCTTGTAATCCTGGTCTTCCTAAGATGGGGCGTATTATGAGGGAGAGGATGAACAATCATTTGTGCTAAAACCCCGAGCCAAACCAGCTCAGTGGAATTTGTTTCTCTAATGACCTCAGGTCTGTAATGAGTTAGATCAGAATGAGTAGAAATTTTTGGCCCCCAGGGTACTTGTTGCCTCCGGCGCCCAAGCAAGATACTAATGGACAGAATGAGCA
>SOIS01000154.1 GCA_004375965.1 Candidatus Cloacimonadota bacterium
CTATTCGCAGTCTTCTTCATTGCCAGCAATCTCTGATCTACAACATGGAAGACCTCGTTTTCTGGAATGCCTGAACTTGAAGAATACTCAAGACAACCAAATGTTACTGAACTCCTCATTTCTCTGTCTTTCGTTGTAAACGATTGTTTTGAAAACAGTTTTTTTATCTTCTCACCATAGGTTCTTGCCTTTTCCTCAGTAACTTCAGGAAGTACTACCACAAATTCATCACCGCCCCACCGGGCAACAATATCAGTTTTTCTAAAATTCGTCTTCAATATCTGTGCAAACTTACTCAAAACCTGGTCGCCAATATTATGGCCGAGTTTGTCATTAATTCTCTTTAAACCATCAATGTCAAAAAGTACTATTGCTAATCGACCGTTGCCTCTCTTTACTCTGCTTATCCCTTCAGATAATTTCTGTTCAAAATAGCGCCTCGTATGCAAACCGGTTAAGGGATCCTCTATTGAGATCTTATATAACATCGCATTTGCCAAACAGAGCGAGATATGCTTCAAAAGATTTAAGAGTAAAATTTTATTTTCCTTGGATAAGGTATCAGCACGTTCTACAACCAAAGAACCGATTACCCTTTCCCTTGTTGATAGAGGAAGCTTAATTGAATTAGTAGTATTCTGAGATTTTATATATTCAACATTATGCAGGTTTTTCCCATCGTAGCCTTTTGCAAAATAAATTCTTTGCTCCGAATCTTCAAGGAAAATTGTTACGTTCTGAGCATTTATGAATGAATAAACCTTCTCAAGGGTCGTTTTTATTAGGTGATCAAAATCGAGGACTCCTTCAAATTCTCTAACAATCTCATTCAGCTGTTCCTCCTCCTGAATTCGTTTTTTAACCTTTTCCTGATATTTGGACATCTGATAGCCAATTGCGGAAAGCAGAAGGATACTCAGGATGAGTGGTATTGTTGCACCAAATCCATAGCCATTGTAAAGTAATGCCATTGATATACCAAACGGATATATAAGCATCTCGAGGAAATCTGCTCCAATACCTTCTTCTTTTATATACTTCCAAAAATTCTCTTGTCCAAGAATTGTGTGGATCGAAAAGAATATTTCATTGAGAACTATGATTGAAAGTATCGCCAGAATTTCACGCAGAGGGACTGGGTAGTAATAGATGAGCAACCCGACTGCCAGATATATTAAACCGTATACACCAGCATTATATAACCCCATCTTGAGTGTTATTGAATATTTACTAGTGTCTTTCCTTATAAGATGTTTTAAATTCCTTAAGAACCAGCTAGAAATAACAGTTATTACAGCAATAAAAGCAGCTACCCTACCACCAAAGACAAGAAGCAGGAAAAAATAAATTACAATATCAAATGACACGATAGTGTTTCTTACTGATATATAAAACAAGGCAGATGCAATAGCGACAAAAATGAAAATAAGATGGTCAGGGAAAGGAGGGAAAGTAGTATCAAAAAATAAAATTTGAGAAACTGGTAATCCGATACCTATTGCAATAATAAAAACTTCATAGAACAATTTCAGTTTCTTTATCATCCATTAATTATAATCATATCTATTTCTTTGTAAAGCACCCTGACCTTTTTTCTTTCATTTATTCTTCTCGAACTTCGTTTATATTGACAAATAAGATCTCTTAGTGTATTATTCCCAATGAGAACAGGAATTGCA
>SOIS01000239.1 GCA_004375965.1 Candidatus Cloacimonadota bacterium
ATTTTAGTCCCGACTGGATATTTCTCTTCTATCGCCTTCCATGGGTCTGGTTCCAGCTGTTTTAATCCAAGTGAAATGCGTTCCCTCTCTTTATTTACATCAAGGACTATTGCCTCTACCACATCACCGATTGCGAGTAGTTGGGAAGGGTGTTTTATGTGTTTTGTCCAGGACATTTCGGATATGTGGATGAGACCTTCAACACCTTTTTCAAGCTCAACAAATGCACCATACTCAGCAATTGAGACTATCTTACCACGCACCTTCTTACCAACTGGATATTTTTCTTCAACATCTTCCCATGGGTAAGGATAGAGTTGTTTCATCCCGAGAGAAACCCTCTGTTTGACCGGATCATATGCAATTACCTTCACCTTAATTTTATCACCAATCGCAACCAATTCTGATGGATGTGAAATCCTACCCCAGGACATATCGGTAATATGAAGAAGCCCATCAATACCGCCTAAATCAACAAAGACTCCAAAATCGGTAATGTTCTTGACGATACCCTCCTTTTCCTGTCCTTCTTCAAGTTCTGCCAGTAGTTTTTGTTTTGCTTTCTCTTTTTCTTCTTCCAGTATTATTCTCCTTGAGACAACAATGTTCCTTCTTTTTCTGTTTAACTTAATAACCTTTACTTTTATCTCTTGCCCAACGAGTCCATCTAAGTTATTTACAGGATGAAAATCAATTTGTGAACCAGGTAAGAATGCTTCAGCCCCACCCACATTAACAATCATTCCACCTTTCACCCTGCGAAGAATCTCGCCTGCAACAGGTTCCTGGCTTACCTGTTTCTCGTAAATAAAATCCCACACCTTCATAAAATCTGCCTTCTGTTTTGAGATAATGGCAAATCCCTCATCGTCTTCAATGTCTTCGAGGTAAACTTCCACAGTGTCACCGACCTTTACATTTTCAGGATTAGGAAAGTCACTTAGGGGTATACATCCCTCTGATTTAAGTCCGAGGTCTATAATTACATCTTTCTTTGTAAGTTTTATTATTTCTCCCTTGACTATTCCTCTGTTTTTTACATCAATGAGGTGCTTACTGTAAAGCTTCTCCATTTCAGTCTCTGACAATTGTGGTATGTTAAAGAGAGA
This sequence comes from Candidatus Cloacimonadota bacterium, assembly GCA_004375965.1. GTDB lineage: Bacteria > Hydrothermota > E44-bin80 > E44-bin80 > E44-bin80 > SOIS01. The sequence continues at coordinate 1,110 of SOIS01000239.1, forward strand.
GCTCTTTACTTGTTCATTTTTTTGACTCTTTTCACTCTGGTTTGTAGTTTTTTTATCAGTCATTTACCACTTCCTCCTTATATAATAATCTCGATCCTGAAGGATCGGAAATCTTTTCCATTATAGATTCCAATTTAGAAATCACTTCTTTAATTACATAAGCTGGTGTAGATGCACCAGCAGAAATACCAATAATGGTTTTCCCCTTTAACCATGCTGGCATAATCTCATCTGATTTTTCGATATGATATGTGGGTTTTCCTGTTTTTCCTGATAATTGGGCAAGATGCGTTGTATTAGCGCTATTTTTACCCCCAATAATGAGCATAATATCTGCCCTTTCTGCAAGTTCAAGTGTAGCCTTTTGGCGCTTCTGGGTTGCTCCACATATGGTTTTATATATTTTTATCTCATTTCCTATCTCGAGAATTTTCATAACGAGAAACTGGAAATATTCCATTGACTGCGTGGTCTGAGTGACGATACCTATTTTTTCCCTCCCCACCAACTTCTCAATATCGGATTCATTTTCAACAATCACCGCTTTTCCATCTGTATGTCCAACAATTCCAACTACTTCAGGATGTTCAGCTTCACCAATAACAACAACCTCATAATTCTCTTTCAAAAGTGTTTTTGCAAAGTCCTGAGTCCTTCTCACAAATGGACAGGTTGCATCAATTATTTCAAACCCTTTTTCCTTTGCAGCAGTTATAATCTGGGGATGTAAACCATGGGAACGAACAATCAGTTTTCCTGGTTGAACTTCGTCGAGCTTACTTATTGAATGGACTCCTATAGATTCAAGATATGAAACTGCCTGTGGATTATGAATAAGTGGACCAAATGTATACACAGGCTTATTTGAACTATTACCTGCGGTTTTTTTAGCAATCGACATTGCTCTTTTAACACCAAAACAGAACCCCGCATTCTTAGCTAAAATTATCTTAAACATCTTTTTCCCAAAGACATAATTTCTTTCATTACAAGTTTACTTAATTCACGACTTCTCTCAGGAAGCGAACCTTTGATGTTAAGTTTTGAAACATCAATAATCTTACCAAACCTTACAAGCACCCTTTTTCTTCTCCGTATTAGATCGATTATACTCTCTGCGCTACCTTCAATGTATGTTGGAACAATCCCTACCCCGGTCTTAAGAGCAAGATAGCCAACACCAGGTAGAGGTTTAAGGAAGCTTTTTTCAATGCTTCTTTTACCTTCAAGGAAAATTACCAATGTCCTACCTCTCTTTAGATGAAAGGTTGAAGCCCTTATAGATTTCTTATCAATTCCATATCTTTTTATTGGAATGGTGTTGTATTTTGAAAGGAGAAGTGAATAAAATTTATTTGATGAAAAGAGTTCTTGCTTTGCCAGAAAAAATACTTCTCTTCTCAGTGCAGCAGATGCTCCTATAATTGGGGGATCCCAGTTGGATAAATGATTCGGAGCAATGATAACACCGCCATCTCTCGGTATATTCTTCTGTCCTTCAACCCTGAGCCCCATAGCGATTTTCATAAAAAGGAATGTTATTATAACAGAAATAAAAATATGAAATTGCATCTACACTCCTTCAAGAGAATGGATTAAATCAAGCACCCTCTCTACTTGTTCCTCTATTTTAAGATTTGTTGTGTCAATGATTTCAGCACATTCAGGAATTCTTAAAGGAGAAAATTCCCTTTTACTATCCATTTTGTCACGTCTTTCGAGTTCTTGTTTCACCTTCTCAAGATTTGTGTTCACTTGAGCTCTTTTTAAGTCAAGTAATCTTCTTTTTGCTCTTTCTTCAAGGGAACAATCAATATAAATTTTTATATCAGCATTTGGAAATACAACTGTTCCAATATCTCTGCCTTCACAAACAACATTATTATTCTCTGCCATCGCTCTCTGTAAACCAACAAGATATTCCCTAACACGCCGATAACTTGAAATAAGTGAAACAAATCCTGTGACTTTAGGTGATCTTATATCCTTTGTAACATCTATTTTGTTAACCAAAACCTTCAATTCTCCTTTGTTGTTTACTAAACTAATATCTGAATCGTGGACTAGTTTTGTGACGCTATTCTTATCATGGGGGTCAACATCTGAGGTGAGAACTATTAGTGTTGCTGCCCTATACATAGCGCCTGTATCTATATATAAAAAACCTAACTTTTGTGCAACAAGTCTTGCAGTTGTACTTTTTCCAGAACCAGCAGTTCCGTCAATAGAGATTATAATCATAATAATACCTCTTCCAGGGGTCAAAAAGGACGAATTTTCTCTCCATTCAGCCCCTTCACTATTTTAATACTACATAATGACATAAATTTTATAAAAAAGCAAGTATTTTTTTCTTCATTTTTAATTTTTATACATTTCATGAAGAATTATTCAGAAATCACAGAAAAAAAAGAATTATCTCAGATGGGATTTCCTCAGCCGTTGTTCTGTTACTTGTTATTCCAGATATATGGAAAGTTGTTAATGCGAGGTTTGCTTTTCTCGTAGCGGGATTGTCGGAGTTAATGTTCCTCATTCTCTTCTCCTACGCATTCTTCTGGCCAGGATGGACAGGATTAATCATAACAATTGGTTCAATACTTACCCTTGCAATACTTATTTTCTCAACATCAAAAGTAAAGTGGGGAGAAGTCTTCAAATAAAGTTATTAAGTTATTATGTAATTTAGTAATTAACCAAAATAAAAAGTGGAGCTGACGGGATTCGAACCCGTGACCTTCTGACTGCCAGTCAGACGCGCTCCCAACTGCGCCACAGCCCCCATTATAAAAACAAATATATAATAACATTTATTGTCTCATTTGTCAAATATTTTTTAAAATACCACAGAGAAAAATAGATATATTTCGATTTTCTATTTCACTTTCTCTTGTGCTATTATGACTTGTGCAGTTGTGAATCTGTGGTCTCTCTTTTCTCTTGACTTTGGAGAAAATGTGTGGTAAGCAAATATTATGCAGAAAGATAGGGTGATTTCTATTCTGGATAATATAAAGAATAAAAAAATTCTTGTAGTTGGCGATGTAATGCTTGATGAGTACCTATGGGGAAAGGTTGAAAGAATTTCACCAGAGGCGCCTGTTCCTGTTGTGAAGGTAGAGAAACATTCTTATTCTCTTGGTGGTGCAAGTAATGTTGCATTAAATGCACATTCCCTTGGAGCAGAACCCATTCTTGTGGGAATAATTGGCAACGATGTTACTGGAAAGATGTTAAGGTCGCTTGTGAAGAAAAAAGGGATGATTGATAAAGGTCTTTTCACAGAAATTGGAAGGTCAACTATATTGAAGAAAAGGGTAATTGCACACCATCAGCAAGTAGTAAGGGTAGATATTGAAGAAACTGTTCCTATTGGAAAGAAAATCGAGGATAGGATAGTCACATTTTTAAGAAACATTGAAAGTGATTTTTGTGCGATAATAATTGAGGATTACAATAAAGGATTTTTAACAAAAAGCCTGATAAGAAAAATTATTTCATTTGGGAAAAAAAGAGGTAAGCTAATAACTGTAGATCCAAAGTTTGAGAATTTTTTTGACTACGAGAAGGTAACACTTTTTAAGCCAAATTTCAGGGAACTCGAAAGGGTTAGCGGTAAATTACTTACCAGTAATGATGAAGTTGTTAAAACAGTTAGAAGACTACATAAAAAAATAAAAGCGCAAGCGATTCTCCTCACTATGGGAGAAGAAGGGATGATGCTGGTAGAGAAAGGGAAAAAACCGTATTATGTAAAACCGTACACTCTTGATGTTTACGATGTTTCTGGTGCAGGAGATACTGTTATTACTGCTGTTACGTTAGCAATCGCTGCCGGTTTTGATTTAAGAGAAGCTACAAGGTTTGCAAGCATTGCAGCAGCACTTGAGGTAACAAAACTCGGTGCAGTACCTGTAACGCCAGATGAAATTATTAGATATTGCGAGAAAAATAATTTTTCAGGAAGGATTAAAAACATAAAATAATCCTAAACATCCTGTTATCCTGTAAAAAAAAACTCCATCCCTACTTACTTTTCTGGCATTTCTATTCTCATTGATTCAATTACAACGGGCTCAAGCGGTTTGTTATTTTTGTCTCGTTTTACTGTAGCAATTTTGTCTACTACATCCATTCCTTTAATTACTTCACCGAACGCAGTATATTGATTATCAAGATGGGCGCATCCTTTCCTTGTAAGGCAGATAAAGAATTGACAGCTTGCTGAATTGGGATTGGGACCTCGTGCCATTCCAAGTGTTCCTCTATTGAATTGATGTTGGTTAAATTCAGCATCAATAGTATATCCAGCATTTCCAGTCCCATCTCCACTAGGGTCTCCGCCCTGGATCATAAATTTAGGAATAATCCTGTGGAATGTCAGCCTATCATAGAAACCTTTTCTTGCAAGTTTGATGAAATTTTCAACAGTTTTTGGTGCATCTGTGTAATAGAATTTGATAACAATCTCACCACTGTCTTTAATCTTTATGACGGCAAGCTCATCTCCTGTAATTGTTATTGGCTTAGGTACTTCTATTTCCATTGTATCCTCTACTTCCTTTTTCTCTTCTGTCTTTACCTGCTTTTCCTTCTCTTCACATCCTAAAGCGAGAAGAGAAATAATGAATGAAAGTATAGTGAGTCTTAAAAGCATAAAACCTCCTTGATTAAGTTCTAGTAAAGATAGTTATTAAGATATTGATTTTCCTATTTCCCATTTTCCTGATTTCGAACTTTTTGACTTTTTTTGCTGTTTTGTGGGACAATCTTTAAAAACCTCCTTTTTCCAACCTTCAAAATAAAAGGTTTATCAAAGGTAATCTCAGCATTAACATCAGAAATGTTTTCACCTTTGATCTCAACTCCTCCCTGTTCTATCAATCTTCTTGCTTCAGAATTCGTATGTGCCATATTTGATTCTGTAAGAAGTTTAACAATCCATATGGGAATTTCCTCTGTTTCAATAGGGAATTCAGGTATTTCATCAGGGAGTTCTTTCATCTTGAAGATTTTTTCAAATTCTAAAGCAGCCTTCTCTGCTTCTTTTGCATTATGATAAAGAGATACTATCTCACGAGCAAGCCTGAATTTTACATCCCGGGGATTTGTTTTTTTATCCTCCAATTCTTTCTTTAAAGAATTCATTTGTTCTTTTGTATAAGAAAGAGCAAGTTCAAAATAACTCTCTATCAGTTCATCAGGAATTGACATAGCCTTGCCGAGCATTTCACGCGGAGATTCCATAATACCGATATAGTTACCATAACTCTTGCTCATTTTCATTTTTCCATCAAGCCCGACGAGTAATGGCATGGTGAGTATAACCTGCGGAGTCATATCCATTTCTCTCATCATTTCTCGTGCAATCATGAAATTGAATGTCTGATCTGTTCCCCCTATTTCCACATCAGCTTTTACTGCTACTGAATCATATGCCTGAAAAATGGGGTAGAGAAATTCATGTATATATATAGGTTGCTGTGATTTATATCTTTTTGAAAAATCATCCCGCTCAAGCATTCTTGCAACAGTAATTTTAGATGCAAGTCTTATAATATCTGATGGAGGAAGTATGGCGAGCCATTCGCTGTTATACCTGAATTCTGTTCTATCCTTCCGCAATATCATGTAGATTTGAACTGCGTAGTTCTTCATATTCTTCTTTATTTCTTTTTCTGTAAGTTGTGGTCTGGTTTTAGACCTTTCTGATGGGTCACCTATCATTCCGGTGAAGTCTCCTACGATGAGAACTGCGGTATGTCCACATTCCTGAAAATCCCTAAGTTTCCTCAAAACAACTGCAAAACCGAGATGAATATCGGGTCCTGATGCATCAATCCCAAGTTTTATTCTTAAAGGTCTTTTTTCTTTAAGTTTATTGATAAGTTCAGCCTCGGGAATTATTTCGGCAGTTCCTCTCTTTATAATCTCGAGCGACTTCTCTATATTTCTTTGCATAAATGATAATTACGAAGTTTTTCCCTCCTCCTTACTGTATACTATGTACTCCTTACTATTTTCTCCCTGTTGGTATATTCAATAAAGGTGTCAGCTTCTGGTCAAATGGAGTAACAATAATAGTGTTATTGGGCGAGTTTACCAGTTCCTTCAATGTCTGGACATAATACCACTGAAGATATTGGCTTGTAAGTGAGTTGGCAATGATTCTCTGTGCCTTTGATATACCCTCCGCTTCAATCCTTTTCCTTTCCCTTTCCTGTGTCTCTTTCTGAAGGACAAATTTCATCTTCTGTGCATCTTGTTCAGCTGAAATCTTCTCATCAATTGCATTCTTCACCATTGGAGGGAGTTCAACATTCCTCAGTAGGACCTTTTCGCATTCTACACCTTTGACGGAGAAATCTGACACTAAAATTATGAAAATATCGTCAGTTACTTCTGCTCTCTTTGCAGAATAGATATCTGTCGCATTATATTTAACTACTGCACTCCTTATAGCAGTTCGTATTGCAGGTCTTACAATCTTACCTACATAGTTCAGTCCAATATTTTTGTAAACCTCTGCAGCATCATCCGGAATGAGATGGTACCAGATCGTGACATCAAGATTAACACTCAATCCTTCTGCTGTAAGTGTAACAATTGCATCATCTCCCTTAATCTGCCCTTCTCCTGCTTTAGCAGTCATTGTATATGACTGTGTCCTGACAGACATTCGTTCAAGGGTTATCAGTGGATTGACAAGGTGTAATCCACTCGGAAGTGTCTTCTCTTGAACCTTTCCAAATAGTACCTGAATTCCTACATGTCCAGGGCCAACCATCCTCACCATAGAGAGCAAAAGGAATACAACGGCAAGAACAAAAGCGGCAGGTGAAAGTAAGGGATTCAGGTTTCTAACAGTTTTTCTCGCTGCGATGAGTATAAAACCAGCAATAAGGAATATAATAAATAAGAATAACAGCATAGCACCCTCCTTTTAAGTTAAAGTTAAAAAAACATTATAAGCAAAATCTGAAATCGGAATGTCGAAAAAAGTCCAGATGACAAAACACCAATTTTCATAATGATTGTTGTTTTTTGATATTGATGTTTATAACTTCGTCATTTCTTCGTCATTCGGGTTTCGGATTTAGACGTTTTTATTTGCTATTGATTGTGGCGGCGAAGGGATTTGAACCCCTGACACGCGGATTATGATTCCGCTGCTCTAACCTACTGAGCTACGCCGCCCTTCATAATTTGTTAAATTATATCACAGTAAATTTCAATTGTCAAGATATTTAATGAGAAGTCACTGAAAAAGTACTCAAAAATTTCTATTTTTTTCAGAAACATCCCTCTTAATAGTTAGTGGGATTTTTATATTATTACGAAAAATAAATTGCTTTTATCTCCTTCCCTTTTAGTCTGTCATTGTGAGCCTGGCTCCAAGCTAGAAATTTAAGGATTTAAAACATCATTTAGTAGTGTGAGAAGAGGGTGGAGTTCACAAACAAAGCAATCTGGGTACTGATACATTTTCATTTTGACTTGACATGATACCATTTTTTATTTGACTTTTTGGTAAATTTGAATTACTATAACTTACATAATGGAAAGAGAGAGGAGAAAAAACCTGGTTTTCAAAAAATTCTTCAGAGTAAGTGATAGGGTTCTCTTTTCATTACTTGTACTTTTCTCAATACTTGCTGGGTGTACACACATGATTGTTAGGGCAAAGAAAGAACAGATTCCCGATGAAAATGTTGCAATTTCCTCTATAGCAAGAATTGACTCAATTTTAGGTTTTTTCTTTGACTGGCAGTTTGGGAGGGAAAAAATTGGATTAATGCCTGAGTTAAAGGCAGAGTTTTCTGGCAAAGTAAGCATACCCGATAGGATTTTTCTCAAAGGAACACTGAGAACTGGTGATATAGTAGAGAAGATTAATACGTACACAATAGAAGGAAAGGAATATACCTATAATAAGGAGACACAAATCTGGGAAGGTGGTGCAAAGGGCTCTTTTCCCAACCCATTAGAAAATCTTAAACTCATTCTCTCCTTTGGTGAATTCACGTTCATTAAATTTGATAAATATAATAATTCTGAATGTTATCTTTTTTCATTTAAACCAAATGTTTATTTTCTCGACCCTATCGAAGCAACAAAACCAGAGGGATTTTTCTGGATTTCTGAGAAGAAAGGGCTACCACTCAGGGTAAAGGTTTCATCTGAAAGAAGGCGTTTAAACTGGGATATGAGGTTGTCTAAATTCAATAGTTTTGCAAACATAAATGTTCCTTTTAGGAGTCAAAAGATACGAGTAAGTGGGATCAAGAATATAGAAAGAGAAGTTGATTTGATAATGGATAGATTCATTTTCCTGGGATATGAAAAGCCGGATGTCACAATAGAAAAAATCGGTGATGTAGTATTTTCTATTAAAGCGGAGAGGCTTTCGGATTCTATAATAAGCGATATCCTCAGAAAGGGAAAAGTAGATCTTTACATAGGGACCTGGCCAAAGGACCCCATTTTTGAATTGAAAGAGAATCGTAAACTTGTTTGTGAAAAATATGGCGAAGGAGCACAACTCTTCTTTGAGAGAGGAATGGTAACAAAACCTGTGATTGCGGTGAAGAAAATCTTATCAAGGGATGCGCTTCACTCCTTTGAACTGAAAAATGACATCCTCGGAGAATACTCGATCTATGCGTATCTTAAATCAGAGGGAGGAGATAGTCTTAAGGAGATTGTTGAAAACTACCTGGATGAGCCAATGGTTGTTGTAGTTGATAACAGAGCAGTATCAGTTTCACTTATTCGAGATACATGGCTCGTTGAAAATAAAATCCCCATTGTTAAAGGGTTGAAAGGTAACGAGTCTATACGTATATTTACAAAACTAAAAAATAAACCTTTGGAAAAAGATTACGATTTTACATGGGATTAATAAGGAGGAATAATGGATAAGAAATTACTTGATATCCTTGCATGTCCTAAGTGTAAGGGTGACCTTGAGTACGATGAAAAGAATCAGAAATTGATATGTAGAAAATGCAAACTTGCATATCCGATAAAGGAAGATATTCCTGTGATGTTAATAGACGAGGCAGATAAAATACAGTAGGGAGTAAGTAGTAAGAAGTAAGCAGAGGGCAGAAGACATAAAAACAAAATAGACGACAGAAGAGTAGAATATCAGATTATCAGAGAATCAGAAACAGATATCGAATAACGTATGGATAGAATTTTTTTGACGTTAAAACATAACTTCAATGTGATGCAAAAGTTACTATGAGGCTCGAAAAAATAAATAAAACTCCCAGTTTCTAATTATCGAGAATGGGAGAACCTTTATACAATATGAAGTGAGGTAAGAATGAATAAGATAATTTCCTGCATTCTTTTTCTTGTTATCATTTCTTCTCTTTTTGCAGAGGATATTAGTATACTCAGTTCTTCGGAAAAGGGAATTGCTTTTGAGTTCAGAGTGCCAGCTTTCTCTGTAACTCCATTATTGATTGATAATAAAGAATACAAAATAATAGATATACGTGGAACAGGTATGATAAATGACATTGGAAAACCTGCCTTGCCTGTAAGATATATTTATGTTGCTCTTCCCTTAGAAACAGAGAATGTAAAGATCTATGTAAAGAAAGAAGGGAAACAGACAATAAAAAATGCAAGAATTATTCCTGTTTTCCAAATGACGTGGAAAGACCAGAAAATTGAAGAAGACCCTGCTATTTATGGAAAAAATGCATATTTCCCTGGTAAGGATTACGAAGTTCTTTATGACAAGATTCTTCTTCATCAAAGGATTGTTAAGATCGCCATCTATCCATTTCATTTTAATCCCTATATTAACGAACTAATATCATATAATACTATTAAGGTAAAAATTATGTTTTTGGGTGGAAAACAAAAAGAGGGAGAATATAGGTTTCTGGGTATCCCGAATGAGCGGAGGTTAAAAAACCTTATTATTAATTACAATAAAGGACAATCATGGAGGAAAAAGAAGAAGGTTGGTAGAGGATCACTGCTCAACTATACACCATGGTATAAAATAAAGGTTTCTGAGGATGGGGTTTATAAAATTGACTATAACTACCTGAAGAACCATAACATTAATCCTGATAATATAGATCCCCGAACAATAAAGGTATACAATGGGGGAAGTTCAGTTCTCAATGATGATATTTTAATTGTACCGGGAGAAAATGATACAATACCGTATCAGATACCCATATACATACATGGTGAGGATGATGGGGAATTTAATAAGGATGATTATATCCTTTTCTACGGTCTTTCACTTACAGGGTGGGAGAGGTGTTCTGTAAGCGTCGGTGTTCCGCTCTTTTACAATCCATTTACTGATACCAATGTCTATTGGCTAACCTGGGGAGAAAATGAAGGTAAGAGGATGGAGGTAGTAGATGGAAGCCCATCCTTCAATGAGCCGTATACTCCATCCTGTTTCAAAAAGACTATACACATTGAAGAGAATCATCTTTGTCCTTCAAAATCAGGATTTGGTTGGGTGTGGGAAGAGGTTGTTCTCCCAACAAATGTCAGTTCAATCTCCCGTAATTATGCATTTTCCGTCAAAAATCTTTACAGTGATAGTTTCGAGGTTTTTACTGCTGTATATGGTGCTACTACTGGAACCCATTGTATTGAACTTCAGATGAAGAGTATCCCATTCAGTGATACCTGCTGGGCAGGTATGAATTATACTGCACCATTTACATGGCTTAGCGGTGGAACTAATCTGTCTTCTGGTGATAATACTATTACAGTAAGAGTTCATAAAGGTGGTGGGGGTGATAAGATATATATAGATTATTTTGAGGTCTCTTTCTACAAGAACTATAAAGCATTTAACAATGTTCTTGAATTCTCTATTAAAGAGGATGCACCGGTTGATACAATCTATGAATTTAATCTTAATGGCTTTTCTGAATCTCCCTATATCTTTGATATTACTTCGCCATATAACACCAAAAGGATTACAGGTTCAACATTCAATTATGGTACTGTAAAATTTCAGATCTTTGTATCTCAGGAAGAGAAAAAGAAATGTATAGCAACGAAGGTTTTTAAGACACCCGAATCTATCACTGAAGGAAATCCAAACTCTCTGAGAAACGTGGATAAAGCCGATTATATAATCGTTACGCATAAAAAATTCTACTATGCAGCATCGGAGCTAAGGGATTGGAGAAGAAACCATCTTTTGGGTGTTCAGAATCCTACTATTAAGATTGTAATGATTGACGAGATATTCGACAATTTTAGTTGGGGTCTTAGTGACCCTGTTGCGATCAGGAATTTCTTCTATTATGCAGCGAATTTCTGGGAATATCCCCCTGGGTATGTGCTCCTTTTTGGCGGAGGCTCGTACGATTATAAAAATCTATTCAAAAGCCAGGAGCCCAAAAATAGCATTCCGGTTTATGAAACAGGGGATTATGTGCATTTTCAAGAATTGATGAGTCATAATCCCTGTTATGAAGATTTTTTTACTGATTTTACTGGGGATTTACTGTGTGATATTCCTATTGGAAGGATAACTGTTGTAACACAAGAAGAAGCAGGTGATGTAGTTAATAAGATAATTAACTATGAGACCAATAACCTTGGTTCCTGGAAAAATAGGATCATTCTTCTCGCTGATGATGAATTTGACTATAAAGGAATTGATGGTCTCTATCGATTCCATATTTCCGGAACAGAGGGAATATCACAACTTGTTCCTGGCCCGTTTGATCAAACAAAGGTATATCTGACTGAATATCCTGGAACTAATCCCGGAGCAGTTCCGCCTGGCAGTAAACCACAAGCAAGAAGTGCCTTAATAGAGGCTCTCGATAAGGGTGCTTTACTCGGGACATTTCTTGGACATGGGAACCTGAGGCAGCTAACACACGAACTTGTTTTTCATAGAGCTGATGTTGGGATGCTGGAGAACGATTACAGGGAACCATTTTTCTATTTTGGCTCCTGCAGTGTAGGCGATTTCGACAGAGCTGAAGAGGAAAGTATTGCGGACCTTTTGCAGAAAAGTTGTAGAAGGGGTGCAATTGCAACGTTAGCTTGCACAAGGACTTCTGGTTACTCCAGTATCACTGTACTTGGGAAAGAACTTGTTACTAACATACTTGGAAACAAAAATGCCACACTTGGTGATGGTGTATTTCTTTCAAAAAAGAATGCAAATTTTGGTAAAACATATGCATTCTTTGGTGATCCTGCAACACCTTCTTTCCCTGATTCAATTGGTTTTCAGGCAACAATCAGTAGTGAAACCCTTGTTGGAGGAAGGAAAATACTGATTGATGGTCAGACAGATGATCCGGGATTCAATGGATTTCTATTTGCAGCAGCATATGACCCTATAAAAAGAATAGCCCATCCAGTTCCCACCACTTCAGACACGATTCGTTATAACCTTCCAGGTAATTCCATCTTTAAGGGTATCTTCAACATAACAGGTGGAAAAATAGATGCTGCATTTTTTGTCCCAACCAAGCTTGATTCTGGAAATACAGGAAGAATTAGTATGTATATCTGGGGTGATGCAAAGGAAGGCAGACGAAGTCTTGATTCCCTCATAACAGGTATTGATGATACACTTTCTACTGATTCAATTCCACCCGACATTGAGATATACCATAGTGGAAAACTTCTTGGAGACGGAATGTCAATTCCCAGTGATGCAGAAATCATAGGCGTTCTGGAAGATGAGAGTGGAATTGATATAACTGGTAGAGAAAATAGATCAATATACCTTGCTATCAATGAAGATTATACTCATATAAAAAAGATAAATGATTATTTCTTCTATGATATTAATAGCTCGACAAAAGGTTCGTTCAGGTATGCTCTTGGGCTCGAGTCAACTATGAAGACTGTTAGGTTGGAGTTTACCTGCTACGACAATTGTGAAAACCAGGCTGTTAAAGTTCTTGACTTAAATGTTTATAGTGGAGAGGAATTTAGTCTAAGTAATGTATATAATTTTCCAAATCCCTTTAAGAAAACCACATATTTTACATATTATCTTAGCCACCGGAGTTCTGTCACACTTACTGTGTTCACCATTACTGGGAAAACCATTTATAAAAAAAACATTGTTTGTGAACCTGGTTTTAACAGGATTTTATGGGATGGGAGGGATGCAGATGGTGACAGGATAGCTAATGGTGTCTATTTTTATAAAATAAAGGCACAAGCATCTGATGCACAGGATAATTTCCAAAGTAAAGCAGAATATAGAGGAAAGATTGCAATAGCTCGATAACGAAAACCAAAATACATAAAAACTTGTCTTCCAGATTGCCTTTTTTTGCTTGACATTTTTGGATTTTGTTGATATTATAAAAAAAAGAAAAGTAGTTGAAAAGGAGGGAAAAATGAAAGGACTAATAAAAATAACAATCGTTCTCATATTTATTATTACTCTGTCAACGTTACAATTGCATGGATTTGCATCAGAAGCGGGGGCTATATTCCTGACTATTTATCCTGGTGCAAGACCCAACGGTATGGGAGGAGCGTTTGTTGGATTAGCGGACGATGCCCTTTCGACATTTTATAATCAGGGTGGAATGGCATTTATAGAGTCAAGAAATTTTTACCTAATGCATGCAAACTGGCTTCCTGGACTCTACCCTGGTATGTACTATGATATTGTTTCCTATGTGAACCCAATAAAAGGTTGGGGAACTATAGGAGGGAACATAATCTATCTTACAACAGGAGAGACAGAGGCAAGGGATGACCAAGGTAATCCTGTTGGAACATTCAGAACATTTGATGTTGCATTTTCCTTAGGTTATGCGACAAAGATGAGTCCTTTTCTGGGGCTTGGAGTTGGAGCGAAATTTATTTATAGTTATCTTGCTCCTCCTGAAATTGTTGAGAAGGTTCTTCATATGAGAGGTGGAACAGGTATAAGTTGGGCGGTTGATATTTCTGCACTATACCATACTCCAATACGGGGTTTAAATCTTGGTGCCTCACTGCAGAATATCGGTCCTTCCATTCAATATGCACAAAGTGGTAATAAGGACCCATTGCCCAGAACACTGCGACTTGGTATAGCTTATAAACTTTTTGATACTGAGACAAATAAATTAAATTTTCTTGCTGATATTACGAAGGTTGTTGTTAACTGGAGCGGTGATCTAAAAAAAGAGAATGAAGATACCTGGAAATCTATAGGGATGGAATACACATATTTCAATCTTTTAACAGGAAGGATTGGTTATTTTAGAGATTCATCAGGTAAGAGAATAGGTTTTACGTACGGTGGTGGAGTACAGTTTAAGAATTTAATATTTGATATTGGTGTGGACGATAAACTCTATGAGTTCCCTACTTCGAACTACAGATTTTCTATCTCATACAGTTTTTGATATGGAAGGCATACTTTTGGTAAACAAACCCAAAGGACCAACCTCTTTTCATATTATTAAATTATTGAGGAAGATAACAGGCGAGAAAAAGATCGGACATTCAGGAACTCTCGACCCGAATGCACGGGGTCTACTCTTAGTTGCCTTTGGGAGGGCAACAAAGCTCATTAGGTTCTTGCAAGAACAAGATAAAGAATATATTGCCAAGATTCTTTTCGGAGTTTCTACAGAGACAGACGACATATCAGGCAAGATACTATCCAAAAAAGATATCCCCCAAGTTCCTAATGATGTTCTAAGAGAGATTCTTAGAACCTTTAAGGGAAGGATACAACAGGTTCCTCCGAAATTTTCTGCTGTTAAACATAAAGGAGAAAGGGCCTATTCTCTTGCAAGGCGTGGAAAAGATTTCTTGTTAAAGGAAAAGGATGTGGTAGTTCATAAGATTGATTTAATATATTATTGCCATCCTTATCTGAAGATAGCGATCGACTGTTCTAAAGGGACATATATTAGAGCGATAGCAAGAGATATTGGAAAGACATTAGGTACCTATGCCACTCTCTTTTCATTACTACGAAGAAGCATTGGAAAATGGACTTTAAGGGATTCATTAAACATTGATGATATAATGGACAGGAAGTTGATTAGAAAACGCATTATACCAGTCTCAGAGTTCTTCAAGGATTTTCCTCAGATAACTCTGTGTAATCCAAAATTTAAAAAAGTTTGTTCAGTTTGATGAAAATTGGATGGGGTCTTGAGGAAAAGGAATTTGAAAAATGCGAAAATATTATTACCATAGGAAGTTTTGATGGTATTCATAGGGGACACAGCATAATTCTTAAGAATCTCCTTAAACTTGCCACAAAATATGGCGGTAAGAGTATCGTTATTACTTTCGACCCATTACCAAAGGAATTTCTTAAAAAGAATAATTATCAGGTAATTACAACACTCGAAGAAAAACTGAAAATCCTACAGGAGAATGGCATAGATGGTGTATGTATAATCCCTTTCACAGAGGACTTTTCAAAAATTGAACCATATGATTTCTTAAAAAAGATATGGAAACATTTTCGTCCAGATGCTATTTCAGTTGGCTATACCCATCATTTTGGAAAAGATGGAAGTGGAGGAGTATCTTTGCTTGAAGAATTCTCAAAGGAAAAAGGGATTGATCTGCTGGAGGTCGAAGATGTAAAAGTAGATGATATGACTGTAAGCAGCTCAAGAATAAGAGATTTTATAAATCGAGGCGAAATCACGAAAGCAAATGATATGCTTGGTAGAGAATTCTTTTTTTCAGCAACGGTAAATAGAGGTCAAGGTATAGGAAAGACTTTATCATATCCAACTGCCAATCTCAAAATTAACTCACTAAAAAAGATTCTTCCCAAGGAAGGTGTTTATGCTGCGAAGGTGTTGTTAAGTTCCAGAAATTATGGAGCTATGCTCTATCTTGGCAAGAGACCGACCTTTTATGAAGATTCTCGTTCCACCTGTGAAGTGTATATTATGGGATTTAAAGGAAATCTTTATGACAAGCAACTATTGGTTAAAGTGGTAGATAGAATTAGAGAAGAAAGAAAATTTCGTTCTGCCCAAAACTTAAGAAGCCAAATCATGAACGACGAAGAGACTGCAAGAAAGATTATAAATAGCTTGGTTTCAAAACAAGGAGGTTAAGTTGTCTTTGGACAGTAAAGTAAAGGGTAAGCTTATAGGAAACTTCAAGATACATGATAGGGATACGGGATCACCGGAGGTTCAAATTGCTCTTCTTACGGCAAGGATTAAGGATATAACAAACCATTTAAGAGTACACAAGAAGGATATCCATTCAAGAAGAGGTCTTCTGTTGTTGGTCAGTCAAAGGCGAAAACTCCTAAAGTATCTTTCAAGAAAAGGAGATGATCGCTACCGTGATCTTATCAAGAAACTTGGATTGAGAGCATAGAGATAAACGCTGGTTTAATGTCAAAAATATACCCAAATAGTTTATTGTAATCAGAGCAAAATATAGCAATATCTAACAGGGTGGTATTACGTATCTGGAAGGTTTATAAAAAAATTCAGGATTGGATTTTTAATGTGGTTCATTAACAGATACTATAGATAACGTTTCAGGAGGTTAAATGCTATACAAGGATAATATTGAGATAGGAGGACGGAGAATATCATTTGAAACAGGCGGAATAGCGAAACAGGCTGATGGTTCTGTAATAATCCGATATGGAGATACAATGGTTCTTGTAAGTGCTGTTGCATCAAAGGAGGAAAGCGAAGAAAATCACTTCTTTCCTCTTACCGTCAATTATGTTGAAAGAACATACGCTGCAGGAAAAATACCGGGAGGCTTTTTCAAGAGAGAAGGAAGACCCCGTGAAAAGGAGATTCTTTCGTCTCGCATGATTGATAGACCTATAAGGCCACTCTTCCCTGAAGGATTCTTATGTGATACACAGATAATAGCTATGGTTCTCTCTGCTGACCAAGAAAATGATAGTGACATTCTGGGAATAATTGGTGCGAGTGCTGCACTTACAATATCCGATATACCGTTCAATGGACCAATCGGTGCAGTGAGAATTGGTTATGTTGATGGTGAGTTTATAGTGAATCCTACTTTTTCACAACTTGATGAAAGCAAAATGGATTTGGTCATTGTTATTAAAAATGATTCAATTATTATGCTTGAAGGGGAATGCTTTGAGGTTGACGAGAGTGATATCATCCGTGCTATTGAGATTGCGATTCCTGTGGCACGAGATATAATTGCTATGCAGGAAAGATTGAGAGATAAAATTGGAGAAACAAAAAGAACAATAACCCCATTTAATGTACCTCTCGGTCTTGAGGAGAAGATTAAAGATTTATTAAAAAGCGAAGTTGAGATAATTAATCTGACAAAGGATAAACTGGAAAGAAACAGGGCAGTAGAGAACTTGGAGAGGTTGGTCTATAAAGAGATAGAGAATAAATTTCCTGATACACAGCAAATTGTTAAAATAGTAATTGATGATATGAGAAGGAAAAGTATGAGGGAGAGGATTATAGGAGAAAAAATTATGCGTATTGATGGAAGAGGGGCAAAGGAGATTCGTCCAATTCATTGTGAAGTTGGCATCCTACCGAGAGTTCATGGCTCTGCACTTTTCACGAGAGGACAGACCCAGAGTTTATGCACTATAACACTTGGGACAACAACAGACCGGCAGAGAGTTGAAGATCTTGAAGGGCAGAGTGTGAAAACCTTTATGCTTCATTACAATTTTCCACCTTTCAGTGTTGGGGAGACAAGACCGTTGAGAGGTCCTGGAAGGAGAGAGATAGGACATGGTTCACTTGCAGAAAGAGCCCTTGAATCAGTTCTTCCTGTAGAGGAACGTTTTCCATACACAATAAGAATTGTTTCTGATATCCTTGAGTCAAACGGTTCTTCTTCTATGGCAACTGTTTGTGGGAGTTCATTGGCATTGATGGATGCAGGTGTACCAGTAAAGACATCTGTTGCAGGGCTTTCAATTGGTCTTGTTAAAGAGAGTGAAAAATATTGTATGCTTTCTGATATCATTGGGGATGAGGACCATTTTGGAGATATGGATTTTAAGGTTGCAGGAACCAGGAAAGGGATTACCGCTATTCAACTTGACACAAAAATATCTGAACTCAGTGTTGACATAATTAAGGAAGCACTTGCTCAGGCAAAAGATGGAAGGTATTATATTCTTGATATAATGGATAGAACCTTGAAAGAGTCTCGGGCAACCCTTTCTGATTATGCTCCAAAGGTCATAATGATGACTGTTCCCAAGGAAAAGATTGGTGAAATAATAGGTCCGGGAGGGAAAACAATAAGAAGATTGATTGAAGAGACAGGAGCAGAAATTGAAATATCAGACGATGGAAAGATTTCTATTGTTTCTTCTGATATTGAGTCAGCTGAGAATGCGAAAGCCAAAATAAATTTGCTTATCCAGGAACTTGAACCAGGTAGTATCTTTGTTGGAAAGGTTACAAGAACCACCAATTTTGGTGCCTTTGTGGAAATTTCACCGGGGAAAGAAGGTCTTATCCATATATCCCAGTTGGCTGCCCATAGGGTTGCAAAGGTTGAAGATGAGGTCAAGGTTGGAGATGAGGTTA
Source organism: Candidatus Cloacimonadota bacterium (assembly GCA_004375965.1). Classification (GTDB taxonomy): domain Bacteria; phylum Hydrothermota; class E44-bin80; order E44-bin80; family E44-bin80; genus SOIS01. Next base: position 19,640 of record SOIS01000239.1, read on the forward strand.
AAGTTATGGTAAAAGAGATAGATGATATGGGAAGAATCAATTTATCAAGAAAAGCAGTTATGCCTCCATCCGATCCATCAAAGAGAGAAAATCAAACAAAGTCAAGATATAATGATAAATATCAAAAAAAGCCAACTCGAAAGCGGAATAACAGTAGTAACTGAAGGTATTGAAGGTGTTCGTTCCATTTCTTTGGGTTTCTGGGTTGTTGTCGGTTCAAGAAATGAGAATAAACAGGAAAAGGGCATTTCTCATTTTATTGAACATACTCTCTTCAAAGGAACAAAGAAAAGGAACGCAAAGGAGATAGCAAGAGCACTTGAAAGTAAAGGTGCCACACTCGATGCTTTTACTTCGAAGGAGATAACTTGTTTTTATTCAAGGGGTCTCGATACACACTTAAAAATTGCTACAGATGTTATTGCAGACCTCATAACAAACCCACTCTTTCCAGAGGAAGAACTAAAAAAAGAGATAGGTGTTGTAACAGAAGAGATAAAAGATAGCGAGGATTCTCCAGAAAGACATATCTTTGACCTGCTGTTTAAGAAAATCTTTACAAAACATCCCCTTGCAAACTCGGTATTAGGGGAAAAAAAAGATGTTGAAAAGATAACAAGAAAGAAGGTTTCTTCGTTTTTCAAGAAATGGTATAATCCTGAGAGAATTGTTGTTACTGCAAGCGGGTATCTTCAGCACAATGAACTCCTTGGATACTTAGAACCATATTTCAAACCAAAAGAGACTTCTAATGATTCCTTTTTTACACCCGTAAAAAACTACTATAAACCGTTCTCTTATACATTCAAGAAAAAAGGTCTTTTTCAGGCACATCTTATTCTTGCTACCACAGTATTTGATTACAATGATCCGAGAAGATATCCACTTTTAGTTCTTGATACAATACTCGGAGATGGAATGAGTTCAATACTCTTTCAGAAGGTAAGGGAGGAAAAAGCCCTTGTTTACCAGATCTTTTCTTTTGCAGATTTCTTTTCCGATGCTGGAATCTTCGGAGTTTATCTTGCATGTAATCCAGTAAAAATAGAGAATGCAAAAAGTACAGTAATCAAAGAATTCAAGAAACTTGTAAAGAAAGGATTAACAAAGAAGGTAGTTAGCGAGGCAAAGGTTCGGCTCAAGGCAAAACTTCTCATTGGGCAGGAGAGCACATCAAATCGTATGATGAGATTAGGTAGAAGTGAAATTTACAGAAGAGAAAATAGGACGATAGATGAAATTATTGCTTCTATTAATAGAGTAAAAACTGGTGATGTGAACGATGTTATTAAAGATGTACTCAGGGAGGATAAATTCTCATTCGTCTATTTTGGAGATTTTCGATCTGTGTAATCTACAATATGAAATAAAGGAGTAGTTATGACTTTCGATAGAATGAGGGTATCAAATAGAGCAGTGTTAATGCCGGAGTCCCCTATAAGGAAACTTGCTCCTTATGCTGCTGAAGCAAAAAAGAGGGGAATTGAAATTTACCACCTGAATATTGGTCAACCTGACATACATACGCCCAAACCTATTTTTGAAGCGATAAAAAATTTTTCATCTGATATTTTGCCTTACGGACCATCACAAGGTCTTATCGATTTAAGAAAGACTATTGCTGAATATTTTACACGATATAACATTGATGTTGAACCAGACAATGTTTTTATAACGACGGGAGGAAGCGAAGCTATTATTTTCACCTTTATGGTTGCCTGCGATGTAGGGGATGAGGTGTTAATTCCAGAACCATTTTATACAAATTATAATGGGTTTGCTGAAATGGCTGGTGTTAGTATTATCCCTCTTTCGACCACTGTCTTAAACGGTTTCCGATGTCCTTCAAGAGAAGAGATAGAGTCGAAGATTACCAGGAGAACAAAAGCAATACTTGTCTGTTCTCCAAATAACCCCACAGGAACTGTTTACTCGCGAGAGGAATTAGAGATGGTAGCATCAATTGCAAGGAAATACAATATGTTTATTCTTTCAGATGAAGTTTACAGGGAATTTACATTTGATAATATTACCCATACAAGTATTCTCCATCTCATGGATGTTGAGGATAGAGCAGTTATTATGGATAGTATTTCAAAGAGATTTAGTGCATGTGGAGCAAGAATAGGTTTTCTTGTATCAAAAAACAAAAACTTTATTAAGAGTGTTCTAAAACTGGGTCAAGCAAGACTATGTCCACCAACAATTGAGCAGTATGGGGCAATTGCGGGTTTCAAGATGATTGACAATTTTATATCAGATATGAGGCGTAAATATGAGAAGAGAAGAGATATTGTCTTTGAAGAATTGAACAAAATCGAAGGTGTTTATGCACAAAAGCCCGAGGGAGCCTTTTATACTGTTACAAGAATTCCTGTTGATGATGCTGAAGATTTTACAAAATGGATGCTTACAGAATTTAATGTTGATAAAAAAACAACTATGGTTGCACCAGCGAATGGATTCTATGCAACAAAAGGTAAAGGTAAGGATGAGGTGAGGATTGCATTCGTATTAAAGGATGAAGACCTTAGGGATGCAATAAAGATTCTAAAGATGGGAATTGAGGAATATAAAAGTAGAGTAAATATAAAAGAGAGTTAATCACAAACAACCCTTAAATTCACTGTTGATAAAAACAATTATTCCTCCTTGTATTTTCTGATGTCCCTGTAATTACTGTTGTTTATAATTTCTTAGTATGTCGAAAAATGTTAAAATCCGGATTAAAAAACTTGTCCCCGATGCAACAATTCCAACCTATGCATCGAGTGGTTCCAGTGGAGCAGATCTCTATTCTGTAATCGATATGAATATTGCACCAAAGTCATTTTCTTTAATACCCACAGGTATTGCTATAGAGATGCCTGAAGGTTTTGAAGCCCAGATAAGACCAAGGAGCGGCATTGCTTTAAAACATGGGGTGACAATCTTAAATGCACCTGGTACAATTGACTCAGATTATAGAGGGGAGATTAAAATAATCCTGATAAATTTCGGTGATGAAATATTCAAAGTAAAGAAAGGAATGCGGATTGCACAGATTGTATTCACAAGCGTGGAGCAGGTAAAATTTGAGGATGCGAATAAACTTGGAAAGACAGAGAGGAATAATAGAGGGTTTGGGCACACAGATTCTGAAAAGTAGAGAGCAATGGAAAGAGAATGACAAAGCCCAAAACCCAAATGTCGAATAATGACTAAATCCCAATGACAGGTAAGGAATGAGATTAATAAACCCCGTTAGAATTTTCCCCAGTAGATATTATCAACGGGGTGAAAAGCGGAAGATTTTTTAATTTATCATCCCAGTGGCAAACCACGAGGTTTTCTAACGGGGTAAATTTGGAGGATATAAATGAGGAGATGGTGTTTATACAGTATAATTATAACTATTTTCTTTTTTTCATGCCATAAAAGCGAGCCATTAGAACCACCATACGGTGATAGACCAGTGATTGCTGTTACAGACAGGGATTATACATCTTATCTTCTTTCTTATTTTGGTGAATCTGAGAATTATATACATATTGTAATGTATCTGATGAAATATTATCCTTATGATTCTACAAATGGGGTAAGTCAGCTACAAAAGGCATTAATTAGTGCACGAGAGAGGGGATTGGATATTAAAGTGCTTCTTGAAAGGAGCGATTATAACAGTAGTTTGAATGCAATGAACGAATCCACTTATGTTTATCTTGACTCGCAAGGGATAGATGTGCGGTTTGATCAGCTCTCTGTTACGACTCATGCAAAGCTTGTCATCATTGATGATAAGGTTGCATTTGTTGGGTCTACAAACTGGAGCCAATCTGCTCTTGAAAAAAACAATGAGGTGAATGTTGAGATAAAAGAAGAGGAGGTTGTCAAAGAACTTGAGTCTTACTTTCAACATTTATGGGAAGTTAGTAGACTTAAGATAAAGTAATTTCTAAAGGGATAACCCTATCGATTAAATTTTCTGGATGGATCATTAATTTTTTTTGTCTGTAAATATATTATTCTTTATAGCAAAGACAGTATTTAGAAATACTGCAAATATTACATTTAGGAGAGATGGGTCTGCAGAGATTTTGACCATAAGCAACAAGCAGGTCGTTGAAAATAATCCAATATCGGGGTGAGAGTTTTTTTCTCAAAGCCATCTCTGTCTCATATGGTGATTTTGTCTTGACATACCCCCATCTATTTACGATTCTGTGAACATGGGTATCCACACAAAGACCTTGTTTTTTGTAAGCAACAGTTACAACAAGGTTTGCAGTTTTTCTTCCTACACCAGGAAGTTTTAGAAGTTCGTCAATTTTATCAGGGACAATTCCGTTATGCTTCTCAATCAATATTTTGCTGATTATTCTTACTGCCTCTGCCTTTCTTCTGTAAAATCCAACAGGATAAATTGCTTTCATGATCTTTGCAGGTGAAAGCTTTAACATACTGTAAGGGTTATCTGCAAGGGAAAAAAGTTTTGTAGATGCTCCTCCTGTTACCTTATCCTTTGTTCTCAGGCTGAGTAAACAGGATATAAGAACCCTATAAGGGTCCTTGAAATGCCTTTCTATCTCACCAACGATAGGGGGTTTCCATTGTTTAACCTCTTCTTTCAATATTTTCATAACCCTTTGAATATCGCTATTGTTCATCCCTTTATCCTTTTCAAAAAAGACCTGTTATGTTTCCTTCTTCATCTATATCAACATTCTCTGCTACAGGTACCTTTGGGAGACCTGGCATAAGAAGTATATTACCTGTTATTGGGACAAGGAAGCCCGCACCAGATGATATCCGTATTTCTCTAACAGTTACCAGAAAATCTTTTGGACGTCCTAAAAGTTTAGGATTATCAGAGAGGGACTTCTGGGTTTTTGCTATGCAAACTGGAAGTTTTTCCATTCCCAGTTTCTTTATTATCTTTAAGTCATATTTTGCCTTTTTTGTAAAGTCAACTGCTTTTGATCCGTAGATTTCTTTGCAAACTGTTTCTATCTTCTCTTCAACCGGTTTACTCAATTCATAAAGAGGTTGGAATTTTCTATTATGTTTAGACATTTCTACCACCTTTTCAGCAAGTTCAGTGGTTCCTTCACCACCTTTATCGTATTCTTCAGCAACTGCGCATGGAGTTCGCTTTATCTTTGAAAAGTTTTGGATTATTTCAATTTCTTCATCTGTATCAGTTATAAATCTGTTGATTGCAACAACTGCAGGAACCTTAAATTTGTAAATGTTTTCAAGGTGCTTTTCAAGGTTTGAAAGACCCTTTTCAACTGATTGGGGGTCCGGTTCTTGGATTCCCTTAAGTTTTTTCCCTCCGTGCATTTTAAGTGCTCTTGTTGTTACAACAAGAGCAACAACCTTTGGGTTAAGTTCGGATTTTCTCGCTACAATATCAAAGAACTTCTCAGCCCCAAGGTCAAAACCAAATCCAGCTTCTGTGATAACAAATTTAGATAGTTTAAGGGCGAGTTCCATAGATTGAACAGAACAGGTTCCTTGTGCTATATTTGCAAAAGGACCTCCATGAACAAATGCAGGAGTTCCTTCAGTTGTCTGAACAAGATTTGGTTTAATGGCATCTTTCAGCAACGCAGTTGCTGCTCCGCAAATTTTTAAATCCCTTAAATAAACAGGATCACCGCTGTAAGTAAAGCCAAGGAGTATATTTGAGATTCTATGGTTTAGTTCTTTAAAAGTCTCTGAGAGACAGAGAATTGCCATTATTTCAGAAGAAGCGGAGATGTGAAAAGATGTTTCCCTTGGGAACCCATGCTTTCGTCCTCCAAGTCCTATAACTATGTTTCTTAAGGACCTGTCATTCATATCCATTACCCTTTCCCATTCTGTTCTCCTTGGGTCAAGTTGAGGTTCCTTTCTTCTGAATATGTGGTTGTCCAGTGCTGCTGATATGAGATTGTGGGCAGATGTAATTGCATGAATATCACCCGTGAAGTGAAGATTTATGTCCTCCATAGGAAGAACCTGAGCCTTACCGCCTCCAGTTGCTCCTCCTTTCATCCCGAAAAGGGGACCTAACGAAGGTTCCCTTAGTGTTACAATTGATGAATAACCTAGCCTGTTTAGACCCAATGAAAGTCCAATTGCAACTGTCGTTTTACCTTCTCCTGCAGGGGTTGGCGTGATTGCAGAGACAAGAATTAAATTCCCATCTTCTTTATTTTCACATCTTTCATAAGCAGCAAGCTTTACTTTTGCTTTGTAATCGCCGTAGAGTTCAATTTCTTCTATTGTGAGTCCTATTTCTTCTGCAATTCTATGAATTGGTTTTAATTTTACTAATTTTGCAATGTTGCTGTCTCTCACCATGTTCCCTCCTGTTATAACAAATTAAATTCGATAAATTAAAATATGGCTAAATAGATTTGATTGCAAATTACACAGATCCTTAAACCAAAGATAGTCTATGCAATCTATTTACTCTGTTAGATGTTTACTATCTAACAGGGTGTAATCAAAAAATATTATTTTTCTATTATTTCTATACCGTCTGGGGGAGTGAAGGTGAAATTGATTTTCTTTTTACTATTCACCTCGATCTCAGAAAAATTATACTCTGTTTTATTCCCGGTTTTATCCTTAAAAGTAAGAGAGAGGAGTAACATTTTGTCCTTTGAAACCTTTAACTCTATACATTGAAAGAACTCTTCGTCCTCTTTCATGGATAATTTAATAAATATGAAACTTGTGTCACTGTAAAGAGTATCAACAATTAGGTTGTTGAAAGGTTCAAAAATATAACGAGGGATCTTTGAAAGACTATTTTCCTTTCCACAACTATATTTTAAGCAATACTTTTGCTCTGGTAAATAGACCCAAGCTGTTTCACCGTTATATAGAATCAGTTGTTTTTCCGGTGCAATTATTTCCATCCGAAGATTATGGGGTCTTAAAATATCAATTGTTCCCTCAAAGAATTGTGCTTCTCCAATAACAGGCGCAACCTTCTGGTTGAAGGTTGCGCTAAATTCCTTGATAGAGGAAAACCTCTTTTCTATCTTGTCAAGTAATTCCTCTTTGCTTTCTGAGAAAATAAATGTTCCAAAAGCAAGAATTATAATTATTAGAAATAGTTTCTTCATTAAATTTCCATTGAGGGTAGTTCAACTGTAACTGTTGTTCCTTGATCCAATTCACTTTCAATTGTTATATTCCCACCATGCATGTCTATAATATCCTTAACTATTGTTAAACCCAATCCAAAGCCACTGATAGTATGAATCTTCTTTTCTACCCTGTAGAATTTTCCAAAAAGATAAGGAATTTCTGATTTTGCAATGCCAATACCTGTATCCTTTATGACTATCTCAAAGTTCCAGCTCGAGTCTCTCAGTATCAAACCTTCAGTTGAAATCTTAATCGTGCCTCCTGGTTTATTAAATTTGATAGCATTATCAATAAGGTGAGAAAAGGCGTATTGAAGTGCAAGTTTATCACCGGATATTTGGATGGGTTCAGAAGGGAAGTTGACCTCAATTGCTATATTTTTTTCCTTACTTTTTTGCTTAAAGTTTTCAGCAATTTTCTTCACAAGTTCAAGTATTGGAAAAATTTCTCTTTTTAGTCCAATATTCCATTTACTCACTTCATCAAAATCTAAGAGCGCATTCAGTATATTTGCAAATTTTTCCCCCTCTTCTCTAACTATATTAAGAAAACTCTGGATAGTTGGCGGTAGGTTGTTCATTCCCTTTAACTCCGTTTCCAGAATACTTAGACTTCCAATAATTGCAAAGAGAGGGGTTCTTAATTCATGGGCAACATTGGTTATGAATTCATCTTCCTTTGAGTGTACCATCTCCCATTCAGCAGGATTTGTAAAGAATAAAACTGCAAAGCTTTTCCCGTTAAATTTAAATGGGGAGACTCCAAAAGAGACTGTTATTTCATGCCCATCTTTTCTTAAGAGATGGAGGGGGCTTTGAAAATAGGTTTTTTCAGGAAATTTTGATAGGAATTCATCAAGGAGTGAAATGTTACCCTTCATATCATTTGAAAGTATAACATCATGGCATTTTTTCCCTATCGTTTCATCGGTTTTTAAACCAAGCGTATTCAATCCAAAACTGTTTGCAAAGAGTATTTTAAATTCCTCGTTGATAATAAAAAATCCTATTGGGACTGATTGGGTAGCCGTAGAAAAAGATAATTCTTCTTCTATCTTTTTTTCTTTTTCTCTCTTTTTTAACTCTAAATAGAAGAGAAAAAAACCAAAAATGTTTGATATCTCAAAAAGCCTTTCAGCATCTGTTTTATCAAAAGGATTATCAAGTTTTCTTCTGTTTATTTGTATTATACCACATATATCTTCCCCGAAAGAAATTGGTGAAGCAACAATACTTTCTGGGGCAGGTTCAAAAATATTATCCTTTGCGTCAAATCTTATATCCTTTTTTGCTTCAGATAGAAATGCAGGTTTACGACTCTGTAGTAACCATCCTCCCAGACCTTCTTTCTTAGAAATTTGTCTTCCTTCAACAAGTGATGTTGTTCCTATTGTAATCTTACATGAAAGACTATCCTTATCGTTAAGGAAGATTGCTCCTTCATCGCCACCAAGTTCATTCACAAGCTCTTTTAACCAGTTAGCAAGCATCTTCTCATCCATCTTATTCTTATGAAATAGTTTATTCATGTAGTAAAGATTGGATTGTCGTGTTTGAAGAGGTTCTTTTTCTTCAGTTTTCTTTTTTCCAAACTGGCTTAACATCTCTTTTAGTTTGTGAAGAGTATTAAATCATTTATGTTTAGAGGAATTTAAGTTAATACTTTCTAATTAATGTTTACTTTTTATTCAGCAAATCTATTCTAATGAAATCTCTGTTTCTGCAATATCCTGAGGAACGCTGTTCTTAATCTGGAACTTACCATCCTTCCATGTAAGGATTGATTCAAGAGCTACTTTGTCTTTGCTCACAGAAGTTTCAGCTTTTGTAATCTTCCCATTTTTTATATAGATCTTACCAACATCATCAGATGTTGTTGCAGTTAGTGTTGCTGTTTCCTTATTTGATTTCATGCTCTGGAGAACCTTTATAATCGGGAATTCGCTTATATCTCCCTCTTTAGGGATATCCTTTACAATAGAACCTTTCTCCTTATACTGTTCAATACTTTTTGCAATCTTTTTTAGAAGGTCATTTAGATTAAATGGTTTAACAATGTAGTCGTCCCCCCCAAGGCTAAACCCTTTCAACTGATCGTCCAGTTTTCCTTTTGCTGTGAGAAAAAGAAAGGGTATATCCTTCGTTTTGGGATCCTCTTTTGTCTTTTTGCATAATTCAAAACCATCCATCTTAGGCATCATTATATCAGCAAGGATGAGGTCTGGAGGATTATTAGAGATTATTTTTATTGCTTCTTCTCCATCATATGCTTTGAGTACCTCGTAATTCTCCATCTCAAGACTAAAACTGAGAATATCAACAAGATATGCATTATCATCGACTACAAGTATTTTAGATTTAGCCATAAATTTCCTTTATTACAAAACTCTTATATAGTTAATCATATGATTAAACCAAAAACAAATATATTTATTTATAACAGAAAATATACACTGTTGTCAAGTTTTTTTTCAAGATTTCTCACTTCAGACTTATGATCAAGGATGTGTTTCTCAATTTCTAATTTCCTCATTTCCAATTTTATTCTGGCTTCCTGAAACCTATTTCCTTACCAGGTTCCACAACATTTTTAATCTCGCCAAACCGGTCTTCAAATTTCTTTATATTGTTTTCGAGAGCCTTAAATAGCATCCTGGCATGTTGAGGGGTCATTATTATTCGTGAATGCACCTTCGCTTTTTTCATGCCTGGTAGAATTCTTGCAAAATCTATAATAAATTCAGCAGGGGAATGGGTAATAAAGGCAAAATTGGAATACGTTCCTTGAACTTCTCCATTTCCAATTTCTACATTAATCTGCTGTTTTGGTTTCTCCATGTTTCTCTCCTTTCTCAATCTCATTGTATTCATTTTATAGAATAAAACTTGCAAAAAGTCAAGAAAAAAAGACTCAGACTACAGAAGACACAGAGGTGTATAAATTTTTTTATTCTTTTTATCTTTAATTTCTGTATTCTTCTTGTAGTCAGTTTTATCTTGACTATTCACAATTTTTGGAGTAAGACTATGAAGATAGTGGTTTAGTTCTTGGTTTTACGATTTTATAAGAAATTAAGGGAGGAAAAGATGATTCTAAGAAGTCATGAAAACTCGCAAGATTTAAGTTTCATCTCCCTATTAAAGTTTTGAGAATAGAAAATCGTAATAACAAAAAGATTGCCATAATTGATTTAAGAGAAAAGAACCATCCATATCCACATGGGTATTCCTGGCGTGGTATTTACTTTCAGGGCTCATCAGGTGGTGGGTCTACAACAGTAACATTAATCAAGACCTTTCTTCAGGAGAATTATAAAGGGGAGTGGATAGATGGTGTTGAATTTTACTATGAGGGCAAACCTATAGTAGAAGATGAATGGGCCCATATTTTTTTAAGTGGTACAATATATAGAAAATGAAAAGTTATTAAGCATTAATAATTTGAGATTCTTCGTTTACCTAGTACGAAAAATCTTCACCTTTAAAAATGATAAAATCTAATGTTATCTACCGTTTAATCTCATTCTGATGTGTAATCAATAAATGAAAGAATTGGATAACCATGCAACTTTTCTCTTCCTTTGAGGAAAGATAACTCTATAAGAAAAGCAAAGCATATAACCTCTCCACCCAGTTTTTCAATAAGACGACAGGTTGATAGAGCTGTTCCTCCTGTTGCAAGCAGGTCATCTATGACAAGTACCTTATCACCCTTTTTTACTGCATCTTTATGAATTTCAAGTGCATCCGTCCCATACTCAAGTTCATATTCCTCTTTTTCTGTCTCTGCAGGAAGCTTATTAGGTTTTCTAATGAGGATTAAACCTTTTTGAAGCATATTAGCAAGTGCGCCACCCAGAACAAAACCCCTGGATTCGATTGCTGCAATCTTATCAAAATGTTTACCCTTGAACTCCTCAAGAAAGATGTTCATGGTAGAGTGGAAGGCAAAACCATCTAAGAGAAGAGTAGTAATATCTCTGAAAACAATTCCTTTCTTTGGAAAATCGGGCACATTTCTGATGTATTTTTTTATGTCTTCTCTTTTCATCTTTTCTCCTTGGCTTTAATGTCGGGGCGAGAGGATTTGAACCTCCGACTTCTTGGTCCCGAACCAAGCGCGCTACCGGACTGCGCTACGCCCCGTTTAAATCTCAAATAGGAATAAATCTGTGTGCGATTTTTAAAATCTAACATCAAAACCATTAAATTCACCTTTTGGTTCAACCCACTCAATTTTCATATCCCTTACATCACTGGAAATAGGGCCGATCTTGATTTCTTCTATAAATTGATTGAGCATTCCACTGTTACCTTCGGCAACAATTTCAACATCTCCTTCGTATCTATTTCTAACAAAACCATAAAGACCAAGTGACATTGCCTTTCTTACAACAAAATATCTGAATCCCACACCCTGGACAAGACCAGAGACAAGTATACGCACTGCTTCCATCGTTAATGTTTCAACTAAAACCATTTATATACCTTAAAAGGAACAAAGTCAAGAAAAAAAACGAATTGTACCGCAGCACACCCTGCCTGTACATGCATCCAGACAGGCAACACTGCACTTAAATTTTTGCTTGCTTAATTATTTTTTTTCTGTATATTGTATTAGATGGAATAAATTATTATACATGGTGTATATCTTAATGAAAACAAAAAAAGGAGGTAGTATGAAACGGTTTCTATTAATAACAGTTCTTTTTTCCCTTTTATACTTTTCGCTCTTTGGTTTTGGGGATAAACCTCTACTGGTTTTTAATGAGGATACCTCAAAGGCAAAACTTGAAGAAGGCAAACTAACCATCACTATTTCTTTGAGCAAAAAAACTTGGGTGAGTCTTGGTGGTGAGATTACTGTAGAGGTAATAGACGCAAACGATAAAGTTCTTTTGACAAAGCAAAAGCATTTACGATTCTTCAGAAGGTCTATAACAACAAGTTTTGTCTTTGAAACAGACCTGACAGAAGAGGAGCTATTTACCAATAGGTTGAGGATAACATTTGAAAGCAAAAAAGCAGAAGAAACGCATATCTTTGCTATCTCCCAATTGATGGATAAACTTGAACTAATGGTTTTAGGACAGAATAATTTACTTGCTGGAAGTAAGGCATCTATAAGGATTATTACAGTGAACTACAGAGGGAAAAAACCTATTAAGAATGCTCTTGTTGAGATCACCTTAAAAGGCGATAAGATTAAGAAAAGGCTTTTTTCGGGAAGAACAGGCAATAATGGGAGTATTGATGCCATATTTAGTATCCCTGACGTAGAGGATGAAAACACGAGAATAGAAGTATCTGCTGAAACAGCAATTGGAAGTGAAAGATTGGAATATAGTATTACAATGAAGAAAGTATATAATATCTATCTTGTAACAGATAAACCTGTGTATCAACCAAATCAGATTATTCATATAAGAAGCTTAACATTACAAAAGCCATCCCTTAAAGCTGCTTCTGGTATTCCTATCACATTAAGCGTGGAAGATTCTAAAGGTAATAAGGTTTTTAAAAAGTCTCTCAAAACTGACAAATTTGGTATTGCTTCTATTGATTTTCAATTAGCAGATGAACTAAATATGGGTGATTACAGAATAATGGCAGAGATGAAGAATACGAGAGTAGAAAAAACTGTTAATGTAAAGCGATATGTCCTTCCGAAGTTTAAGATAACCCTTAAAACTAATAAGGATTATTATCTGCCATCTGAAAATTTCAAAGGGGATATAAATGTCAAATATTTCTTTGGGAAGCCTGTTGGTGGTGGAAAGGTAAAGATCACATTAAGCAAGTTTGATGTAGGGTTCGAGGCGTTTCAGGAGATAAAAGGTGAGACAGACAGTAAAGGTAATTACCACTTTGATGTCCGACTTCCATCACATTTTGTAGGAACTCCACTTGAGCAGGGAAAGGCATTCATCAAAATAGACATTGAAGTTACTGATAAGGCAGAACATAAAGAAAAACTGACAAACAAGAGAATTGTTGCAAAAAGTGACCTTATTATTGTGCTTATACCAGAAAGTGGTACTCTTGTACCGGGGTTTGAAAATACTCTTTATGTAATGACAACATATCCTGATGGAACACCGGCAAGGACCACTGTTACACTAAAAAGTGGTAAGATAACATTAACTGGAAAGACTGACGACTCTGGTATTGCAGAATTTTCTGTAACTCCAGAAGAGAAAGATGGAATGGCTTTTGATGCTCAAGCAGTTGATGAGAAAGGAGCAAGCGGTAAGGCAGATGTCTATTTCTCATACGATTCAAGTCTGCCACACATACTTCTCAGAACAGACAAAGGGCTCTATAAGGTTGGTAATAGGATGAACCTTACTGTTTTATCATCGAAGAAGAAAGGCGTGGTTTACCTTGATATTATAAAGGATAAACAGACTATAATGACAAAGACTGTAAGTATAAAAAGAGGGGTAGGCAAAATTACTATTCCCTTGACCACAGATTTAAGCGGCAGTATATGGATTCATTCATACACAGTTGCTGCTGGAGAAGAGATAATGAGGGATACAAAGGTAGTATATGTTAATCCTGCCAATGACCTATGCATTTCTATTGTTCCTGATAAAAAGATATACAAACCTGGTGAGGAAGGAAAACTCAGGTTCTCTGTAAGGGATAGGAAAGGACATGCTGTTATATCTGCACTCGGGATCAGCATTGTGGATGAAAGTGTTTTTGCACTGACAGAGATGCAGCCTGGCCTTGAAAAGGTATATTTTACACTCGAAAAGGAATTAATGGAACCCAAATATGAAATCCATTATCTATCTCCAAGAGAAATAGTAATGTTTGAAACAAAAAAGGAGATAGAGAAGAGGAAAGAGAAGGCAGCAAAGCTGCTCTTTGCTTCAGTTTCTGAGCTTTCACCTTTCAATATAAAGGAAGATAACACGAGAGAGTTGGATAACAGCATCTATGATAAATATCAGTCAAGGGTATGGAATGACCTTTCGAAAATACGAAACGCTGTATATAGATTCTATAGCAAAGAGAAGCGTTATCCAACAAAAGAGGAAGGTCTCTTAATACTAATTAGAAAGGATTATTTAATCACGAAGGATATTCTTGACCCCTGGGGTATGGTTTATGAAGTAGTAACAAGTAGTAATGATCTCTCTTGGTTCGGACTCTTAAGTTACGGACCTGATAAGAAAAAGGATACTGCTGATGACATAAATACAGAGGTTTATAGAAGAGGTTGGAGTTGGCAGAAGAATGAACTTTTGTTCGAAGCAGAGGAGGGTCTTGGTGGTATTGGAAGAAGAGAGATGCTTGCGAAGAAAGCAAAAGCAGCGCCTGTACCTGCAAACGGTGATAAACTTGATATTTTAACGTCATCAACAAAAACGGGCAAGAAGGAACCGAGGATAAGGGAATATTTCCCAGAAACCTTCATATTTGAGCCTGTGCTTATCACAAACAAAAAAGGAGTTGCTGTACTCCCGCTTAAATGGCCTGATTCCATAACTGAATGGAGGATAACAACTACTGCATCAACCATACTTGGACGGCTTGGAAGTACAACAAAAGGGATAAAGGTCTTCCAAGATTTCTTTGTAGATATAGACCTTCCTGTTTCACTAACGCAGAACGATATAGTTGCTGTTCCGGTTGCACTATATAACTATGTCAAGGGCTCACAAAAGATTAATTTGACACTCAAAAAAGAAGAATGGTATGAACTTATTGATGATGCAGAAAAGAGTGTTACTCTTGAGGAGAACGAGGTTTCTGTTATCTATTTCAGATTAAGGGCAAAGGATATTGGCAGGCATAGTTTCACGGTAAAGGCAATAGGCAGCAAGATGAGTGATGCAATTAAGAGGGAGATAGAGATTGTTCCAGATGGGAAGAAATTCGAATATATTGTGAGCGACAGGTTAGCAGGCAAGATAACAAAAAGTGTTTACATACCTGAAGAATCCATAGATGGCTCAGGTAAAATTTTTGTAAGAGTCTTTCCTGGAATGGTCAGTCAGGTTGTGGAAGGTATGGAATCAATGCTCGGAATGCCTTTTGGGTGTTTCGAACAAACCTCTTCTATTACCTATCCCAATATACTAATCCTTGATTACCTTCGAGGAATAAAGAAAATAACACCTGAGATAGAGATGAAGGCTGAACAGTATATAAATGTTGGTTATCAGAGATTACTTGCATACGAGGTTACTGGTGGAGGATTTGAATGGTTTGGTAATGTTCCAGCGAACAGGTTGCTCACCGCATATGGGCTCATGGAATTTTATGATATGGCAGAGGTGTTTGAGACAGACCCTAACATCGTTCCAAGAACACAGAGATGGCTTATCAACCAGCAGAACAAGGATGGTTCCTGGTCACCTGATAAGAGTTACTGTCATCAGGAGAGCTGGAACAGAATTCAGAAAAACAGGACGCTTCCAACTGCATATATTCTCTGGTCGCTTGCAGAAACAGGATACAAAGGCAAGGAGTTAAAGAAGGCTGCAGCATATGTTGAAGATAATCTTGGAAAAGAAGAGGACGCTTACATACTTGCTATTTGTGCAAATGCCTTTGTAACATACGAGCCTGATGGAAAAACCACTGAAAAGATAATCAAAAGACTAATTGATAGAAGAATTGAAGAGAAGGATGTTGTTTACTGGAGTTCAGGAATACCAACGTTCACTTACGCAAAGGGAAAGGGAGCGGATATTGAGGCGACTGCGCTTGCAACCTACGCACTCATAAAATATAACAGGTATCCAAATATCCTGAATAAAGCAATAAACTACCTTGTAAAATCAAAGTATCCAGGTAGCACCTGGGGTTCTACACAGGCAACATTTCTTGCATTGAAATGTCTGTTAGCATCTCTAAAAGGAAGCACGGAGAATGTGGATGCAACCGTCAGGGTCCTTATCAATGGGAAATCGAAAGAGACCATACGACTGGATGAGGATAATGCAGATATAATGTATCTTATTGACCTTACAAAAGAGACGAAAGAAGGTAAAAATGAAGTAACGGTTTCCATTGAAGGCAAAGGAAATCCAATGTATGAGATTGCATCACGGTACTATATTCCTTGGAAACTTGTTATGCCTGAAAAGAAAAAGGATATCCTTTCTATAGATGTTGATTATGATAAGACAACACTTACCCAGGATGATATTGT
Organism: Candidatus Cloacimonadota bacterium; assembly: GCA_004375965.1. GTDB lineage: Bacteria > Hydrothermota > E44-bin80 > E44-bin80 > E44-bin80 > SOIS01. The sequence continues at coordinate 35,936 of SOIS01000239.1, forward strand.
TACCTGTTCTGTGAAGATAAAAAACAATATCTTGGAATCTGCCAATATGGTTATTGTTGACCTTGGTATTCCGCCAGGATTCTCCGTTGAAACAGGTGATTTACAAAAGCTTGTTGGTAAGAAAATCGAGAAATATAGTCTGACTGCGAGACAGATTATTCTATACATAGAGAGGATAGATTTTAAGCATCCCATTGAGTTGTCTTACAGGATAAAGGCGAAGTTCCCGATAAAGGCAAAGACACCGACATCGAAGGTTTATAAATACTATGAACCCGAGGTGGAGACCATAGCAGAACCTATAGATATTGAGGTGAAAGGGTAAGAAGGTAGCCAGCAAATGGATTGTAGGGGCAGTCCTGTGGTCTGCCCCTTTTACTTATTTAGAGTGCAATGTCTCCAACATTGTACACCAAATGAAAAAAATCTTGACATAAATGTATATTTTGATATAATTATAAAGTGTAAAGAACCAATACAAAATATAGTACCGAGGAATAATGCAGAATTATACAGAGATAGATAATTTTATTGAGCCATTATCACAGGATCCACAATTAAGTAAACGGGTTTCTCATATTGAAATAATAAAAGAAAAAGAAGCAGAATTTTCTGATTTTCCTTCTGATATGCATGAAACACTTATTGCAGCATTGAGGAATTCAGGAATTAAACAGTTATATAGTCACCAGATACAATCGTATTCACTGCTTAAAGAGGGGAAAAATATCGTCGTTGTTACACCGACTGCCTCAGGGAAAACACTCTGTTACAACATCCCTGTAATTAATACTATCCTTGAGGATGAGAGCGCAAGGGCACTCTATCTTTTTCCAACAAAAGCCCTCTCCTATGACCAGCTTGAAGGTCTTGAGAAATTACTTGAAGCACTGAAAAAAGGCATAGCGACATTCACATACGATGGCGACACCCCGAAGGATATAAGGAAAAGTGTAAGGGAGAAGTCTAAGATTGTCATCTCCAATCCTGATATGCTCCACAAGGCAATTCTTCCACATCATACAAAATGGATTGGACTCTTCTCAAATCTTCGATATGTCGTAATAGATGAACTACACAACTATAGAGGTGTTTTTGGTAGCCAGGTCGCCAATGTTATAAGAAGGCTAAAAAGGGTTTCGAAACATTATGGTTCAAAACCACAGTACATTCTATCATCAGCAACTATTTCAAATCCAGCTGAACTTGCAGAGAAACTTATAGAAGAGGAGGTTGAACTAATTGATAAAAGTGGTTCTCCGCAGGGAAGGAAATATTTTATACTCTGGAACCCACCCCTCATTGACAGGGAACTTGGCTTGAGGAGGAATTATATAACTGAAGCACAGTTTGCCACTGAGAGGTTGTTAAAACTCGGGATTCAGATAATTCTTTTTGCAAGGAGCAGGTTAAATGTTGAGATACTTACCACACGACTAAGAGAGAAATTTGAGAAAAATCCAAAAATGATCGGTAAAATAAGAGGATACAGAGGAGGGTATCTCCCAAACGAAAGAAGAGAGATAGAAAAAGCCTTGAGGGACGGGGAGGCAAGAGTAGTTGTAAGCACAAATGCACTTGAGCTGGGAATAGATATTGGTTCTCTTGATGGTGCAATACTTGCAGGATATCCTGGTTCGATTGCAAGCACCTGGCAACAGGCAGGGAGGGCAGGAAGAAAGGAGAAATCATCCATTGCTATTCTTGTTGCAAGTTCAGCACCATTAGACCAGTTCCTTATCAATAATCCTCAGTACTTATTCGGAGTATCACCTGAAAAGGGTCTTATAAACCCTGATAACCTTCTTATCCTTCTTGCTCATATAAAATGTGCTGCATTTGAATTACCTTTCCGAGAAGGGGAACATTTTGGAAAGGAACCACTCGAAGAGGTTCTCTCGTACCTGGAAGAAAAGGGTGTTTTGCATAAAAGCAGTGGACAGTGGTACTGGACAGAAGATTCCTATCCTGCTGATACATTCGGATTGAGAAACATCCCAAGTGAGAATTTTGTAATTGTTGACAGAACAGGAAAGAAACCAAGAAGCATAGGAAATGTAGACTATTGTTCTGCACCGATGCTGCTACATGAAAGCGCAATCTATATTCATGGAGGGGAGCAGTATCATGTTGATAAACTTGATTTTGAGGAGAGAAAAGCTTATGTAAAGAAGGTTTCTGCAAATTACTACACAGATGCAATAGAATACACAAAAGTGAAGGTTCTTGACAGCTTTGGTACTAAAGGTGAAGCGAGCTGGGGAGAGGTATGTGTAACAAAAAGGGTAGTAGGCTACAAGAAAATTAAACTTTCAACATTCGAAAATATTGGATTTGGTGATGTTAACCTACCTGAAAATGAGATGCATACAACCTGTTACTGGTTTACAATTGACAAAGAAAAATTAAAAAATCTTGGGTATACGGAGGAGGCAATTGTTTACGGACTCTATGGTATTTTATATATAATCGGGAATATCGCGCCACTTTTTCTACTCTGTTCAAGGAGGGATATAGGAGTTCATCTTGGAGGTAAAGAGGGAGTGTGGTCTTATCAGGGTGAGTTAAGAAAGAAGGATACACAGACAATAGATGATTTTAAAAGGGGATTATATTCACCAACAATTTTTATATATGAGAACTACCCTGGTGGTGTTGGTTTTGCATATGAACTATTCTCCATTCATCCCGAACCTCTTATCAAGGCACGGGAAGAGATACAATCTTGTTCCTGCAACACAGGTTGCCCTTCCTGCATAGGACCGTTATTTATTACCAATGTCAATGTAAAGGAGATTTCATTGAAAATGCTTGATGTTATTCTTAAATGAGATAGAAGCATGGATTTAAGTAGCGTTGGAGCTTGCCCCGTGAAATAGAAGTAAGAGATGAGGTTTTTGTTATTTCACAGGGCTTGTCCCCAACAGAAAAACTAATAACCAACAAAAAGGAGAAATATCATGGATGAAAACGTTGTGAAACCTGAGGAATTGATGACCATAGCAGAGATGGTAAAGAGAAACGCAGAGCTGTTTGGTGAAAAGACAGCACTTCAGATGAGAAGAGGAGACGTCTTTGAAAAAATATCATACAGGGAACTTTACCAAAAGGTGCGTGCAACAGCAGCTGCACTTGTGTCAATCGGTTTTAGCAAAGGGGATAGAGCGGGTGTAATAGGAGAAAATCGACCTGAATGGCCGATTTCTTACCTTTCAATAGTTACTGCAGGAGGTATTGTAGTCCCTCTTGACCCGCAATTGAAATACAAGGAAATAGGGCATATACTTACGATTTCTGGAACAAAAATTGTATTTGCTTCTCCAAAGTATATTCCACTTCTTAATGAATGTCAGGAAAGCACAGGGTTACCTGAAACAATTATATCAATGGAGAGTAAATACCCGGAAGCCCTTTTTATATTAGATGATTTTATTAAAAAGGGACAGGAACTTATTGCAGAAGGATCTATTAATCTTGATGAAAGAAAGGCAAAACTGGATGATCTACTTGCTATAATTTTTACATCAGGAACTACAGGAAAATCGAAGGGTGTAATGTTGACACACAGGGGTGTGATGTTCGATGCAATAGCCTCGAGCAAGGTAATAATTATTAATAGTACTGACCGATTAATATCAATACTCCCCCTTCATCATACATTCGAGGCAACAGCGGGTTTTATCTTCCCTCTTTATATAGGGGCAATGATTACGTATGCGAGAAGCCTGAAATCGAAAGAGATTATTGAGGATATAAAAGATACAAAAGCAACAATAATACTTGGTGTACCACTGATCTATGAAAAGATGCTTAAAGGTCTTAGAAAGGGAATTTCTGAACAGAGACCATTGATTAGATCACTTGTGCAAACAAACCTTGCGGTTGTTCATGGCACAAGAAAGATATTACACTTAGATCCTGGTAGGTTTCTTTTTAAAAGTTTAAGAAAGAAATCAGGACTGGGGTCCTTAAGATTGCTTATAGCTGGAGGTGCTGCTCTTCCCCTCTGGGTGTCAGAAGGATTCAGTGAATTTGGATTCAATATTATCCAGGGTTACGGACTGACTGAGACATCACCTATTACAAATATAAATCCGCTTGAGAAGGTGAAACACGCATCTGTAGGACCACCTATTCCTGGTATTGAGATGAAGATCGTTAACCCTGATGAGCATGGGATTGGGGAAATTGCTGTTAAAGGTCCAATAGTAATGCAAGGTTATTATAAGGATGAAGAAGAGACAAGTAAGGTTATAAAAGAAGGCTGGTTATACACAGGTGATTATGGAAGGGTTGATAAGGATAACTATTTCTATATTACGGGCAGAAAGAAGAGTCTGATTGTTTCGCAAGCTGGAAAAAACATCTATCCTGAAGAGGTTGAGGAAGAACTTCTTCTGAGTGACTTTATTGAGGAGGTTTTAGTTATTGGTAGGCTTAATCCTAATACAAAAAGAGAAGAGGTTTATGCAATTATTTATCCCAACTGGGAAAGCCTGGATGCGTACACAAAAGAGAAAGGAATTGATCAGACTGAAACCTGGGTAAATTCCTTTTTCAAAGAAGAAATAGAGAAGTATTGTAAGGAGCTTGCCGATTATAAAAGGGTGAAATCATTCTCCATAAGGGAAGAGGAGTTTCCAAAGACAACAACGAAGAAGATAAAAAGGTTCCTTTTCCAGGAAGAAACAATTCAGACAGAGAAATAGAAATTTATTATTTATCTGTCATTGCGAGTATTCTTTCATATTCACAATCGAAGCAATCCCATTTCTAATAAAACAGGCGAGTCTTGCCGTCCTCGCATTCTACGGTAGGGGCAACCCTTGCGGTTGCCCATTATTTGGAGTAGCGAAACTTGTTACGCGGTAAGCGTGGAGTAGCAAGACTTGTCTTGCGCAGTTAAACGCAGAGCAAGCTCTGCTACTCCAGAGAAGTCTGAGTCCTATAAGGAAGGAATGAGATTGCTTCGCAAAAGCAGAGCAGGTGAGAGTAACTCGCAATGACATCCTTTATTTTATCTGTGTAAATCAGAGTTAATCCCCACAACAACGTGTTGATGTTGCTGCGGGGTTCATCGCTGTCTCTATTTTTATTTTCTTGACTTTTAATTCTTTCTATGATAAATTGAGAAGGGTTATGGATAGAAACAGGTTACGGATTGCTCTCGTTACTAATGTATACTATCCCCATGTTGGAGGAATTCAGGAACATATCTACCATCTCGGGATTGAGCTTAAAAAAAGAGGACATCACGTAAAAGTGATAACCGGCTCTACAGGTGAGAATAGTGCACCAGAAGGGATTGATGTTATCAGAATTGGTCGTGTTATCCAGTATCCAGCAAACAGATCCTTTTCAAAAATGACCGTCTGTTTTGGGATAAAAGGCAAAATGATTAAAATCTATAAGAAAGAAAAGTTTGATATAGTGCATGTTCATGGAGTACTGAGCCCTTTCCTTCCTCTCTATTCACATCTCTTATCGAATACGACAACCATTCAAACATTCCATGCTCAATTTGAAATGAGCACCGGCTATAATATTTTCAAGAAGTTATTACAAAAATGCATGAAAAAAATCGATGCTTGTATCGCAGTATCTAATGCAGCAAGGAATTCTATTGCAAAATATCTTCCTGGTGATTATACTATCATTCCTAATGGTATTGACACCGAAAGATTTAATCCTAAACAGAAAAGATTAAAAAAATTTAATGGCAAGTCTCCAGTTATACTCTTTGTAGGAAGATTTGAACCGAGAAAGGGCTTGAAATACCTCTTTCTTTCATTTAATCAAATCATCGAAAAGATTCCAGATGCAATCCTTGTTGTTATTGGTGAAGGACGATTAAAGGATTATTACAAAAGCTTTCTTTCAAAGCATGCGTTGAAGAATATTTTTTTCGAAGGGAAGGTCTCCATGGAAGTGCTACCTTCCTATTTTACAACCTGTGATATCTTTTGTTCACCTTCATATACAGGCGAATCGTTCGGAATAACACTCCTTGAGGCACTCTCTTCGGGAAAACCTGTTATTGCATCCGATATTCCTGGATACAGAACAGTGATAAAAGATGGATATAATGGGGTTCTTGTCCCTCCCAGGAAGCCAAGTGCAATAACTGATGCAGTTTTAAGAATAACAAAAGACGATAGACTTAAAAAGAGACTCATTGATAATGGGCTGCAGTCTGTTAAGAAATATTCCTGGAAAAATGTATCGTTAATGATTGAGGATTTTTACTATAAGACAATTAAAAAAAAGAAAAACAATAGTGGAAAGATTCAATAATACCCCTGTTCTTGCATACCATAAGGTTGACAGAAATTTTGAATGGGGGGTAACAAGGGTTTTACCTTCGCAATTTTCAGAACAGATGAGGTTTCTATATCAAAAAAGATATAAAGCTATCACCTTGAGTGACTTATTAAAGAATAATAGCTATGAAAAAAGGGTTGCAATAACCTTTGATGATGCATATGAGGAATTGATAAATAATGCATTTTCTATTATGCAGAAATATTCTTTTAAGGCTACCATTTTTGTTGTTACAGACTTTGTCGGGAAAGAAAACCTCTGGGATGTCAATCTTGGGTTTCGCAGATTTAACCATATGAACTGGTCTGCTTTAAGAAATATAAGTAGTGCTGGCTTTGAGATCGGCTCTCACACACATACGCATCCAGACCTTACAAAGATTTCTGAGGAAAGTATAAGAAAAGAATTCTCTTTCTCAAAAAAAATCCTTGAGGATAAACTTGGCATTTCTGTCCGTTTTGTCTCTTATCCTTTTGGAAGATACTCGCGTAAGATAAAGGAGATTGCTTACAAATGTGGATATAGTGGAGGTGTTTGTCTTTCACATCCTTTTAAAAAAAAGGTCGATATCTTCGAGATAGAAAGAGAAGGTATCTACATATTTGATACACTTGATGATTTCAAAGCTAAATTATCACTATATGGGAAGGGTGCTTTTCTTTTTGAAAAAATTAAGGGAAGGATTGTGAACTTCTTTGCAGGAGCTACCTACATAATAAAGAGGTCCCAGGAACTTTTTTCGAGA
>SOIS01000142.1 GCA_004375965.1 Candidatus Cloacimonadota bacterium
ATCTTCCTATGATTATTCCTATAATAAAAAAGAGAGTAATCCCATAGATGGGCTTATCTATTTTAGTAGTTAAAAAGTTATCACTATTCTCCACTATCTCTTCGCCACTCCCCATCTTTTACTTTGTTTGTTGATTATGAATCGCTAGTTCCTATCATAGCTAGAAAGACAATTATGTCAAAAGAACCTTACAGGATTTGCGTTTTGGCGCTCTCTTGACAAATTCAGAAGTATGCTTATATTTAGATGTAGATACAACTGTGATTACAATAAAGATGTAGAGGGGGTGCATGGCCATGAGTATTGCTACGGATTTACTAAAAGCCCATCGTATTGGAATTAGGAACTTAAAAGAACATTTATCCACGAAATTTCTCAGTGAAATTTTGGTTATAACAGACAGAGGGACCCCTATAAGTGTCAACTTACCCTATTCAGATGTTTTAGAGTTGATGGATATTCTTGACGAACTCGCTGATTTAGAAACTACAGTAACTGTTGATGAAGCTAGGAGAGCAATCAAGGCAGAAGCGAAAGGTATACCGGTTTCTAACCTTTTTAACAGAATAAGAGCAAAGCATAAATGAAATACGAGGTTAGGTTCCCTAACTCTTCTATTGAGAAAAAATTTGATAAAGCTATTTCGAAAATTTCTCAAGTAAACATACAGAATGAAATTATTGAAGCAGTGGAGGAACTGGCGGATAATCCCCGCCCTTATGGTAAAAAGCCTTTTAAGAAACTCAAACCACCTGTCCAATTTTATCGATTTGTAGCACAATGCCGAATAAGGATTGGTGATTATAGAGTTCTTTATGATGTGGATGATGAAAGAAAAATTGTGTGGATTCTAGCCTTGAGAAGACGTGGCGAAAGAACCAACAAATGAACTCAAAGAATAACAGGATATTGCGAGTACATAGAACCAAGGCTCAGGCAAAAGAGAGTTACGATAAGATCAGCCGATTTTACGATTATTTTGCGGGAGTGTTCGAGAAAAAATACAGAAATATGGCGTTGGAGCGGTTAAACATCAAAAGAGGAGAAACGGTTTTGGAAATTGGTTTTGGAACTGGACATTGCTTAAAGCAAATAGCAGAGTCAGTAGGGGAAACTGGAAAGGGTTATGGCATCGACATCTCTTCTGGGATGCTAGAAGTAACTAAGAAAAGACTTGAAAAAGCCGGCCTTATTGATAGAGTTGAGCTCTACCGTGGAGACGCACTAAAAATGCCTTACCGGAATAATAAATTCGATGCCGTTTTCATGAGTTTCACCCTTGACCTCTTCGATACACCTGAGATCCCAAAGGTTTTCAGTGAGATTAAGAGGATTCTGAAGCAAAAGGGAAGGCTTGGAGTCGTAAGCGCGTCAAAGGAGGACGGTGAGTCCATTTTACTAAAACTCTATGAATGGGCTCACGAAAGATTTCCAAAATATGTTGATTGCAGACCCATTTACGTTGAACAGTCGCTAAAGGACGCTGGATACGAGGTACAACATAAAGAGACAGTGGAGATATTGGGATTATCCGGGGAGATTGTTATTGGTGCGAGCCCGTCTTAGACCGTAACATCATATCACTTGCCCTGCTGTCTCTTTTTTTGAGAAAAGATTAGCCACTTTTTTTCACCAGGAAATAAAGTCTCCCCTTTCCCTT
>SOIS01000178.1 GCA_004375965.1 Candidatus Cloacimonadota bacterium
GAATCTTATCACGAATAAAGTCTGGAACCTTAGGGAGCTTGGGAAACTGCGCCAAAACTGTCCCAACAATCACCACCAATAATCCTACAACAAGAAGAAATTTTATACTCCTCTTTTGAGTTCTCATTTCTAACCTCCTCTTTTCTTTTTGGTTAAAAGGTTATTTGTAGGAATAAAAATTTCATACTACTTATCAATAGTATCTTAATTCCATAATAATGTATAATAATGATATTCAAAAGTCAAGACAAATCTGCGAGACTGTCCCATCTATTGGGCAAATTTGTATTTATTTTTAGGTTTTTTTCAAGTATGAGTACGAATTATACTACACTTATTATAGTTAAGAATTTTCTGTTTTTGAGTATTCCATGATGAAAAGGGGGACATAAAAAAGAATGAAAGTTCGAAATTAGGAAAATAGAATTTTCTCAATTTCCAATTACTAAAGTAGAATGGGATGGGACAAATGATAGGGGAAACATTGTGTCCAACGGAACATATTTTGTAATAGTCAAACATCTAAAGGGGATAATATCAAAGAAATTTATGGTGATTCGGTGATTTTGTATTATCTTCAGATTTTGAGCCTTTCTATTTGAAAAAGTTGACAATAAAATATAAGAATGGTTGACAATTAGTTGACAACTGCAATTAACAACTATTATTTTAAGCCTTATTGTTTAATCACGATCTAACTTATTTATTCAAACTACAATTCTAATATAACAGTGAATCTATAACCTTCCAGGAAATTTTCCCTCCATCTAACACATGGTATTCAAGTAACATATGACCACCTATATGCCCATCTTCAAAATAAGCAAGAACATTCTTAGAAGATAAAACATGTATTAAATCCTCAAAATAAAAATTCATAGTACCACCAAGAACAGCTTTATATGGAATTAAATCTCTATGTTTTCTTAGGTCAGCAATTAGATCATTGATCGGATCTTTGAGCCCTTTTCCCCGCAATTCTTCAACTTCTCTATAAGATAAACCGTCGAAAGATAACCCTGTAAAATGTGCCAAAATCCCATAGTTCTGTAATCTCTCTCTTAAACTTTGGATATCTTCAGAGAGAATCTTCTCACGTTCTTTAGCAGATTGCTGAATATCTATTAAAGAATCCTGAGAATCTGTTAATTTACGTTTATAATCAAGAATGTTGAGTATTAAAACAAGGATAACAATAATAAGGGTAATCGAAAACCCTATCCAGAAAAACCGTTCTCTAAAAAATTCCGAACCGCCAACTTTAACGTTCATTTCTCTCTCAAGTCTCTCTCTTAATCAAAAATCAACTACAAAAGCCTAATTCTAATAGCTCTCTATAATTTCAGACTCTTCAGGAGTTTTATCGTGCATTCAACGTCTTTCGTAAATTGTACTCTATCTGGTCTTTCCTTAGAATACCGTGCTTTGTTGCATGCTTCGAGGAGAAGAGAGATCTCCTTCTCTATTCCATTACTTATTCTCTTTTCCCGAAGATGATATTTTATCTCATCCTCTGTTGTACCCCAGACCGACAGGTTACATTTATCCGCAAAGAACTGAAGGATTGCCCTGTGTAATAATTCATATGCTTCTTTAACATCACCCCTCCGTGCTTCCCTCTTTGCCTTCTCCATAACCTTAAGTGCACTGCTAAGTGCACCTCTCTTTCTCAAGATATCCTCTTTAGATTTCATCCTCTCTTTAACTCCCTGTGATATAAAAATCCAGAGAAATGCACCCAGTAAGAGTATATTTACCATAAGGAAATATTTTGTGCTACCCAAAAGAGCTTCATTCTTTAACCTACTCTCTGTCTTTATGAAATTTATATCCTTTCCCACCACTTTGACGTCTCCTTTTCCGAAAAATCTATCATGCTCACTTCCACCCTCTCCTGGAAGTACCTTGAAAACCAACCTCTTTGTATTGGTTGTTATATATTGTGCTTTCTTGGGGTTGAAAAAAGTAAAAGAGAATCCCTGTATCTCAAAATCACCGCTTCTATTTGGAACAAGAATTGTTTTAAATATCCTCTTTTCTGTTAGTTCTCCTCTTGATTCGTATGTCTTCACCTCAGAACCAGAATCGTAAATCCTGAAACCGGGAATCTTTATCTCAGGACTCTCTATATCTCTTAGATTACCACATCCAGTAATTGTAGTAATCAAAGTTATTGGTTCATTCTGTTCTGTAGTATCCTTATCCAATGTTGCATAGATTTCAAAAGCACCAACTGCTCCAGAAAAATCAGCAGGTTCAGGTGGGAGTGGAAGAACATTTATAGTAATGGGATCACTTACAAGTTTTTTCTTAGTCCCGCTTCTGAAACCAAAACTGAAAGGGTCCCCGGTGAAATCATCAATAACACAGTTCAGTTGTGCCTCACCAATCTTTAACTTCCCACTGGTCAAAGGAAAAAGCGCATAGTTCAATTCAACAACCTCATATACCCTACCATCAATAATTTCTGTTGATCGTTTTTCTTTTCCCATATCCTCTTTCCAGAAGCCCTTTGTTTCAGGCGGTATATACTGAGGCTGGGCAACAAGGTTAGCAGTGTTAAAAAGTTTGAATGTAAGAATAAGTTCTTCACCTATATAGACGGTCTTTTTATTTACAGAGGTCTTTATAAAAATATTAACTCCTCTTTTAATCCCCTTTTTCTCTTCAAAAGGAAATATAGACTTCTGTTCTCTTCCTTTCTGCACCTTTTTCGTCTCTTTTGTTACTTCTATGTCAATTGGTTCTGTTTTGAATGTATTTCCTTTTACTGTGAGTTCGCAGGAACCGATTGTAAATTTCCCTGTTTTTTTCGGAATGAGCGAATAGGTATAATTTATCGACGATGAAATCTTTCCGTTAATGAAGGTGATATTTCTCGATGTGCCCTGTGAAAAGATGTCAAAGTCATCAATCGGCGGGAGCTTTGGTTTCGGAACCCTTGCAATATTTCCGCTTACTGTTACTGTAAATGTAATCGGCTCATCAAGAGAAATCACATTTCTATCTACAGCTGCGGAAAGATTTATCTCCTGCGAGTTAAGGTTTGTAGTAAAAAAGGGAACAGAAAGGAGAATAAGAATTATCATTTTATATTGTTTGCTCATTGTCTTTCCCCCTGGTTTCTAAGGTTACGAGTTGTTCATGTTAAAACTTGAGGTTTGTAGTTCTTCCATGTAAATATCTCCAAAATAAATTTGGGAATCTTTTCGATTTTTCATTTTACCAATCTTTGGATAAGCCAACCCTACCCTTCATCTTTGCCTTTTCATTTTTTCTCAACTCTTTTTCTCTCTGCTCAAGTGCTTTTAATATCCTGAGTGCATCCTCCTTAGAGATTCCCTGTTTTTTCTTCTCCTTTTGAGGTTTCTCTCTCTCCTCCTTCTTCTCCTCTTTCTGTTGTTTCTTATCTCGTTCCTCTTCTTTCTTATCCTTCTTCCCTTTGTCCTTTTCCTTCTTTTCTTTGTCGTTCTCTTTCTTTTCCTTCTCTTCCTTTTTATGTTTCTCCAATTTCTTCTTAATCAGTTCGATGTTAAATTTTGCATCCTTATCATTCGGGTCTATGTCAAGGGTTTTAATGTAGTAATTTATTGCTTCCTCTAATTTCCCAGCCCTGTATAATGTATTACCCATGTTGTAGTAAATATGGGAAATTCTCGTTTTATCCTTTGCAGTTGAACGTGCTTTATTATAATAATCAATTGCCTCTTCAAAATTATTGAGTTTAAGAACAGTATTTGCTCTGTTATACTTAACTGTTGTGTTTATAAATTCACCCTCTTTCTCAAGTTTTATATCAAGTTCATCGTAAAGGTCGAGTGCATTTTTATATTCTTCCTTATAGAACAGCTTGTTTGCATTGTTGTTTTTCCTCCTTATCGTAAAACCTGATACACTGCTTGATATAAAAAGAACTGTTGCTAACACAATTAAGGGAAACTTATAGTTATTTATCATCTGTGTAATCAGTTTTTTTAATTTGTGTAATCATGAAATTCTCTTTGCAGAATTTCTCTTCTTTTTTCTAAAGGCCCTGTCTGTTAAGGAAAGTTCCAGACAAAGCAAGAGGATGGAGAAAATGAGAGGATACTCAAATCGCTCTTCATACCTCTCAAGCCACTCTTCCCCAAACTCCTCCTTCTCCATCTTGTTGAGTATACCAATCACCCTGCTCATCTCAAAGCTTCCAGGTGTAGCACTAAAGAATGCACCGCCTGTTTTCCTGGTAATAGATTCAAGTGTAGCTCTGTTTAATCTACTCATCACAAGTTTTCCTTCCCTGTCCTTTTTGTATCCGGAAATATTACCTGTCTCATCCTTTACTGGAAGGGGTTCACCGGTCTCACTCCCCATACCAACTGCTATTATCTTGATTCCCTCTTTTTCTGCCTTTTCCGCAGTTTCTATAACACTCCCTTCATGGTCCTCTCCGTCTGTAACAAGAATAATAACCTTAAAAAATCCCTTTTTTTCAGGAAATGACTTTATTGCCAGATTAAGTGCACCTGCAATATTAGTGCCCTGCACAGGAATGGTGCCCACAGTGAGGATGTCAAGAAGCATCCTGCAAGCGCTGTAATCCGTTGTAAGTGGACACTGAAGGAATGGTTTTCCAGCAAATGCAATAATACCAATTCTATCTGAAATAAGATTATCGATAAGTGTTCCTATCCACATCTTTGCCCTTGTGAGCCTGTCAGGTTTGAGATCCTGCGCAGCCATACTCAGCGAAGTATCAAGAAGCACAAGAATGTCTACACCTTTCCTTTTTATATGAACCTTCTCTACCCCCATCTGAGGTCGAGCAACAGCAAGTATGAGAAAAGTTAGAGCAACAATGAGTAAAAAGTTCTTCCAGAACCGCTTTGTTGAACTTATATTCCTGGTGATCTTTTTTATCATCTGCTCTTCACCAAGAAGCTTCATAAAGCTTCTTCTTCTCCTCACACCAATAATGATAATGAGAAGAAGAAGAGGTACAATGAAAAACAACCAGAAATAGAAGGTATCCTTAAAAATCATCTCTTCTACACCTTACTTTTCGACACTGATTACACTGATATTCACAGATTAACATTATATTTTTTGTCCTAAAACCTTAAACCGCCCCGACCCAAAACATCGATTCATCATTAAGTACTCTATCTCACAAAGTAAATATTTTTCTTTTTATACCTATTTTATTTCCAAAATTTATTAATAATCCAACCTCATTACCGGTCGCCTTCAGATAATTTACTAACTGAGTCTCATAGACACTATTAAGATTTTTCACCGCTTTTACTTCCACAATTACTTTATCTTCAACTATTAAGTCTGCAACATAATCACCAATTATCTCTCCTTCATAATGAACTTTTATAGGATCCTGTTGTTTTATGCCTAATCCTTGTTTCTTTAATTCAATAATTAATGCATTCTCGTAAACCTT
>SOIS01000070.1 GCA_004375965.1 Candidatus Cloacimonadota bacterium
TTTAACATCTGTTTTTCATTTCTTACAGGAAGAGGTCCTGATTTTTATGCATACTTCCTCCCATCAATAGCTCTCTTCTTTATATTGATTGGTTTTGGAATAATGTACATTTCAGATTTGATTAAAGGAAGAAGGGTCTGGGTCTGGATCATGGTATTCTGTTTACTCTCTTTTTCACCCTTATTCTTAAACCATAAGGAAAATTGTAGGAGAGGAGATTATGATGCTGTAAACTATGGAAATGGACTCCTTGAATGGCTTCCACGAGATGCTATTCTCTTGACAGAAAACACCAATGATTTCTTCATCCTTACATACTTAAAAGATGTTGAAAATAACAGTGGCATTGATGTCTTTTATCTCCCCCTTTTCAAAGAGGAGTGGTATAAGGAATTTATCAGATCAGAAGGTTTTACCTGGAGAGGAACATTAACACCTTTCTCCTTCTTCAAAGACTCAAAAAGAGCATGTTACTACACACCAGGAGCGGGAATTTCACTTCCAGCAGATAACCTTTTACCTTACGGTCCACTCTTTAAGATTGTGAAGGAAAAAGAATGTGTAGAAATAAACAGGTTTACACTACCTGAACCTTTGCACAAAAAGGGTAAAAAAAGATATACAATTCTTTTTTCACGATTCGGGGAGTACTATTTTTCGAGGAAAGAGTACTATTTTTCAATCGATGCCTTTGAGAAGGCAAAGATATATGATCCTAAAAATCCCGCAATCTATCACAATCTCTACGTTTTATACAAGAAGGTTAAGGATTTTGGAAAAGCCTCTCTGAATGAAAAAACTGCAAAAAAACTGGGCTATAAAAAGTAAAAAAAAATGAAAAAAACACTTGACAAATTTTCTTTTTTCTTGTAAGATTTTCCAAAGTATTATAGCATATCATGGAGCACTGGATTAACCTAAATCAATCATAAATATAAATTTGAAAGGAGGTGATGGATTGAGGGTTTTCTCCTTGACGGTTATAAGGAGATATAGAAGAAAAATCTTAAGCAAGGAGTGAACAATGAAAGAAAAAATTCCAATTCTCATAGTTGTTTCTCTTTTTATTATTGCTATCTCTTCAGTTATAGCAAAACCAGCTAAGTCAGTAGATGTGCTCCTTCTACCTACAGAATACGGAAAACCAAGCAGGGCAATTCCCATTACAATGAACAAACCAGAGCTACCTGAGGTAATACCTGTCCTCAAAAGGTCATTAGGAAGCGGTGGAACAGGCATCATTCCGTTATCTGTAGACAGAGAGATTGGATACGATAATGGAACCTTTGCATCATCTCTTGGTGGATTAGCACAAGGTTTTCATCTCGGTGTCTGGTTTCAATCACCAGCTGCTTGCACACTGCTTGAAATTCGCTACTATTTTGCCACTGGCGGTGATGTCACATACTATGCTACTGATCCTGCAGATACCATAAATTTCTTAACTGAATACGAGGAATACCATGGTGGTGTTAATCCGGGGCCAGACCCAAGGGAAACATATCTTCATCCCGAGGAACCAAGAACAGCACCAGCTGGGGTCTGGGATATACTTGACGTTACTGGAATGCCCGATGTTGGGACAGATATTTTCTTTGGGGCTTACATCATGGATGATGGAGTTTCCAGTCCAATCA
>SOIS01000255.1 GCA_004375965.1 Candidatus Cloacimonadota bacterium
TAAAATGATAACTATCTTTCTCATCTCTCCTCCTTTCTTCTTTGTTGTGCTCCTGCACACCTGTGCTCTATTAAATAATATCAAAATCCCACCTCTATGTCAATTAATTTGTCAGTACTCCCCTTTTCCTCTCCCCTGAAGCCTACCTACGCCAACCCCATTAAAAATGCAGGATTTCTAACGGGGCAAGTGCTTCAACAGGTTCTTTGTCCATCGAATTCTTGGCGCAGACAGAGGAGAGGATTCACCCTGTATAATACCATTACGTACAGAGCATTTTCCTATTACACGGGGTAAATCCCCCTTTAGAAAAGGGGGATTTGTGGTGGAGAAGATGAAAGTTGAAAGCCTCTGACTTTCAAAATAAATGATAAAATATTTATTAAAACTACCGAATTTACTTGCAAAATCAGTTGTTTTGTATTATATTGTAATGCTAAAAAGAAAGAAAGAAGGTGGAAGTGCATGATATTTGATAAGTGTACTGAAAAGGCACAGGAAGCTATTCATATAGCCTTAAATGATTTAACGAGTGAATTCAATCAAAATCAACTTGATGCAGAACATATCCTCTGGGGACTGCTAAAGCAGGAACGGGGATTGGTCTCTGACATTTTGAAGGGTCTTGGCATAAACGTCGACTCAGTGCTTTCCAAAACTAAGGAGGAAATAAATAAAATACCTCAGGTTCATTACGAATACGGTGGTGCGGAAAAACAGGTTTATATGACACCAAGAACAAAAAGGGTTGATGAATTATCGAAAGAGGAAGCAAGGAGACTAAGGGACGAATTTGTAAGTGTAGAACACCTTTTTATAGCGATATCGGATATACATGATGATGGAGTTGCACGAATCTTTAATGAATTTTCCATAACTAAGGAGAAGATATACAAGGCACTCCAAAAGATACGAGGAGGTCAAAGGGTGACAGACCCAAATCCTGAAAGTAAATATATGGTACTCGATAAATACTCAATAAATCTTACGAAACTTGCAAGCGAAGGGAAAATTGACCCTGTGATTGGACGTGATGATGAGATTAAACGGGTTATACAGGTGCTATCAAGAAGAACAAAAAGTAATCCTGTTTTAATTGGTGAGGCAGGCGTTGGAAAAACTGCAATAGTTGAAGGCCTTGCCCAACTGATTGTGTCTAACGATGTTCCAGAGATTTTGAAAAATAAGAAGGTTATACAACTCGATATAGGTTCACTTCTTGCAGGAAGTAAGTTCCGCGGTGAATTTGAAGAAAGATTAAAGGCGGTAATGGATGAAATAAAAAAATCAAAAGGTGAGATAATTCTTTTTATTGATGAACTGCATACAATTGTTGGTGCAGGCGCAGCAGAAGGTGCGATAGACGCGTCAAATATGTTAAAACCAGCACTGGCAAGAGGCGAGCTGCAGGCGATTGGAGCAACAACACTTGATGAATACAGGAAACATATTGAAAAGGATAGCGCACTGGAACGAAGATTTCAACCTGTTTTTATATCAGAACCTTCAATTGATGATTCCATCAAGATACTTTTAGGATTGAGGGATAAATATGAATCGCATCATGGCGTCAAGATCTCTGACGAAGCAATTAAGGCTGCAGTAAAACTCTCTCACAGGTACTTAAGTGACAGGAAACTCCCGGATAAGGCAATTGACCTGGTTGACGAAGCTTGTGCAAAACTCCGCATTGATATCTACAGCGCTCCACCTGAACTTAAAGAATTAGAAAATAGAATTAAGAAACTTACAAGAGAGGGTAAGGAAGCAGTTCAATCAAGGGCATATGAGAGAGCGGCTCAATTAAGGGATGAGGTAGATGCATTTCAGAAGGAATTTAACGAAAAGCGAGAGAAATGGATGAGAGAAAGGGGAATTGATGATGTAGTTGGTGAAGAGGATATTGCAGAAATTATATCAAAATGGACTGGTATACCTGTCCAGAGAATGCTTACAGAGGAATCTGAAAAACTACTAAAAATGGAAGAAAAACTGCACGAAAGGGTTATTGCCCAGGATGAAGCAATTCTATCGGTCTCTGAGGCAATCAGAAGATCGCGGGCAGGATTAAAAGACCCAAAAAGACCAATGGGTTCTTTTCTCTTTCTTGGTCCTACAGGTGTAGGAAAGACAGAACTTGCAAAAACACTTGCAGCATTTCTTTTTGATACTGAAGATGCTATGGTGCGAATAGATATGAGTGAATATATGGAAAAACACACTGTTTCAAGACTCATAGGTGCACCACCAGGATATGTTGGTTATGAAGAAGGCGGGCAATTAACAGAGGCGGTTAGAAGAAGGCCTTACAGAGTAATACTTCTCGATGAGATCGAAAAGGCTCATCCAGATGTTTTCAATGTGCTTCTTCAGATCTTTGATGATGGAAGATTAACGGATGGGCAAGGAAGAACAGTCGATTTCAAAAACTGCATAATTATTATGACCTCTAACCTTGGTTCTATGTGGATACAGGAGAGTACAGATAATTACGAGAGGATGAAAACAGGCGTTATGGAAGAGGTAAAAAGTAAGTTTAAACCCGAGTTTCTCAACAGGCTTGATGATCTAATAGTCTTCCATTCTCTGACGAAAGATGACATAAAGAAGATACTTAAAATACACGTAACCGACCTTAGGAAGAGATTGAAGGAAAAGAATATAGAACTCGAGTTAAAAGAAGGTGCAAAGGAAGAACTTGCAAAGGAAGGCTTTGACAGAATTTATGGTGCAAGACCTCTCAGAAGGGTTATACAGAAAAGGATAGAGAATGTCCTTTCAACAAAGATTATCAAAGCCGAAATAAAAGATGGTGATAAGGTAGTTGTTGATTTTATAGATGGAAACTGGAAAATAGAAAAAGAATAATAGCGATGATTACACTTGCAGATGTGATGAATAATGAAACCGTGAAAACTTATGTGCATAAAGCAGATGATTTCTTAGGGATAATAGGGTATACAGAACACGGCGAGAGACATGCAAAAAGGGTTGCAAAGACAGCGGAACGTATACTCTCTGATCTTGAAAAGAAAGAAAGGATTATTACCCTTGGAAGCATTGCAGGATACCTTCATGACATTGGAAATGTTATTAACAGAGAAAACCACGCACAATCAGGTGCAGTATTGGTACATTCCATTCTCACATCAATGGGAATGCCTGTTGATGATGTTTCGGAAATAATTGGTGCAATAGGTAATCATCATGAAGAGGATGGAATTCCTATAAGCGTGGTTGCAGCAGCATTAATACTTGCTGACAAATCTGATGTCCACAGAAGCAGAGTCAGAAACCCTGAGTTTGTTAAGTTTGATATCCATGACCGTGTCAATTATGCAACTACAAAGTCTCTCTTAGATGTAGATAAGGATGATACGAAAATAATTTTCAATTTAACAATTGATACAACAATTGCTGTAGTTATGGAATACTTTGAAATTTTTCTTTCTCGAATGATAATATCAAGAAGAGCAGCAGATTTTCTTGGATGCAAATTCCAGATGATTATCAATGGAAATAAAGTCATATAAACCTAATTCGAACATAAGACTAAAGCCTCCATATTAAGGTAAAAAGAGTTTCCAACATCTTACATCAGGTAAAATATACTTCTTAAATGGTTGAAAAATTTTTTGAAAAAAATCAAAAAAATACTTGACAAAAGCTCTATTTAGTATTATATTTTCAAAAAAGTTAAATTCAAACAATGAATTCGAAAAAGATTCTCATTGTAACATTATCTTCAATCTTTATAATAATTGCTCTTTATACTACATTACTTTTTATAATCCTCGGGATGTTAAATAAATATTATTATTCAAATGTACTAAAATATAATTCTTTTAAGCATACGAGAAATACTGGTTTAGGAAAGAGAGATTCAGCAAAAATTGAACCTTTAGGAAAAGTCAGTTTTCTTCTCTGAACTTCAAAGTTAA
Organism: Candidatus Cloacimonadota bacterium; assembly: GCA_004375965.1. Lineage (GTDB taxonomy): Bacteria > Hydrothermota > E44-bin80 > E44-bin80 > E44-bin80 > SOIS01. Next base: position 3,942 of record SOIS01000255.1, read on the forward strand.
AAAAAATGGAAAAACAGTAATTGGGAAAAACTTATTTTTGGTTAGCATTTATCAAGAGGTGACAGTTTAAGAATTGGAATAGATAGCAAAGTAGAGATAACCTTTAAAGGAGGATAAAGAGACAACTCCTGTAGCAGCTATTAGATCCAACAAACCACCAAGGGGTAACGATAAGAATACAAAGTTAAAAACACGAATTGGCGACTTAGTTCTAACCCATTCTTTTCAGTGCATTCTGCACTGGTAGTAACACTAAACCCATAAAACAAGGTAAGCAAAAATGGAAATAGCAGAATTAAAGGACAAAACCTTTTCAGAACTCAAGGAGATCGCTAAGGTCTTCAATATTCAGGGATATTCAACCCTAAAAAAACAGGACCTCATCTTTGGCATCCTTGATGCTCAAGCACAACAGAACGGTTTGATTTTCGGCGAGGGAGTGCTCGAAATTAATCACGATGGTTTTGGATTCCTGCGTTCACCTAATAACAGTTATCTTACTGGTCACGATGATATATATGTATCGCCCTCACAGATAAAAAAATTCGGACTTCTAACAGGAGACACTATATCAGGTCAGATAAGACCACCTAAAGAAGGTGAAAAATATTTTGCCCTCTTGAAGATTGAAGCTGTAAATTATGAAAACCCTGCGCTTTCCAAAAAGAGAACTCTATTTGATTATCTAACACCACTATATCCTGATGATAAAATAAGACTCGAGATTGGGGATAGTGATACTTCAAGAAGAATCATTGATCTTATGACACCTCTTGGGAAAGGACAAAGGGCTCTTATTGTTTCACCACCAAGGGCAGGAAAAACCGTTCTTCTCCAGAAGATTGCTAACAGTATAACCACCAACCATCCAGAGATTAAACTTATGGTTCTATTGATTGATGAAAGACCAGAGGAAGTAACGGATATGATAAGATCTGTAAAAGGTGAAGTAATCAGTTCAACATTTGATGAACCAGCAGAACGTCATGTTCAGGTTGCAAATATGGTTATTGAAAGAGCACGCAGGATGGTTGAAGAAAAACATGATGTTGTAATTCTTCTTGATAGTATAACGAGGTTAGCAAGAGCACATAATGTTGTTATACCTCACAGTGGAAAAACACTGACAGGAGGTGTTGATTCAAATGCTCTTCACAAACCCAAAAGGTTCTTTGGAGCAGCAAGAAATATAGAAGAGGGTGGCAGTCTTACTATTGTTGCGACTGCACTGATTGAAACAGGTAGTAGAATGGATGAGGTAATCTTTGAAGAATTCAAAGGAACTGGTAATATGGAACTTGTTCTCGACAGAAAACTTGCTGACAGGAGAATCTTCCCTGCCATAGATATTAATAAATCAGGCACCAGAAAGGAAGAACTTCTTCTTACAGGGGAGGAGTTGAATAAAATCTGGATCTTAAGGAAGTTATTGAATGAAATGAATCAGATAGAGGCAATGGAGTTCCTTATTACAAGAATGAAAGAGACGAAAAACAACAAGGAATTCTTAAAATCAATGAATAAATAAAGTCCATAATTCTCTATACTTTAACAAGCAGAGTCGTAGGAGGCAAAATGAAAAAGAAAATACATCCCGAATATTTTGAAACAACGATAACCTGTGCCTGTGGAAATGTCATTAGGACTCGTTCCACCGTGAAAGACTTGCGCATTGAGATATGCTCTAAATGTCATCCATTTTTTTCCGGGAAACAAAAGTTCGTCGATACAGCAGGTAGGGTAGAGAAATTCCAAAAAAAGTATGGGAAAAAGTTAAAAAATGAGTAAAACCTTTGTTGAAAAAATTCTAAGTAAAAAGTCAGGGAAGGATATCACGCTTGGGTGTATAGTTGAGGTAGAACCTGACTTATGCATGAGCCATGACAATGCTGGTCTTGTTATAAAAAAGTTTAGAGAAATAGGAAAAACAACTGTTTGGAATACGGAGAAAATACTTATAATACTCGACCACCGTGCGCCAGCAGAGTCAATCAAGACAGCCAATGAGCATAAGATAATAAGGGATTTTGTTGCTGAACAGGGAATAGAGACATTTTTTGAAATTGGTGAAGGTATCTGTCATCAGGTTGTAGTTGAAAAACTATTTATACTACCTGGACAAATTGGGATAGGAACAGATTCGCATACTACGTCATACGGCTCAATCGGTGCTTTCTCAACAGGCATTGGGGCAACGGAAATGGCTGCTGTTTGGGCAACAGGGCAAATCTGGTTTAAAGTTCCAGAATCCTATAAGGTGACAATAAAAGGAAATCTTCCTACTGGAGTCTTTTCAAAGGATGTTATCCTGCACATAATTGGCGACATAGGATGTGATGGTGCAATCTACAAATCCATTGAGTTCTATGGCGAAACAGTTGAGAAAATGACTATATCTGATCGATTTGTTCTTTCAAACCTCTCTATGGAAATGGGAGCAAAATCAGCTGTTGTTCCTTTTGACAGAATAACAGAAAAATACATAAGAAATAAAGGGGTTTTTGCCTTTGAGCCTGTTTTTGCAGATAACGATGCCCAATATGAAAAGACATTTGAGTACGACGTATCAAACCTTGAACCTCAAGTAGCCTTTCCGCACTCGGTTGATAACGTAAAACCAGTCTCTCAAGCAAATGGAATAAAGGTTAACCAGGTCTTTATAGGTTCCTGCACAAACGGAAGAGTAGATGACCTGGAAATTTCAGCAAAAATCCTCAAAGGAAAAAATATTGATAAGAACGTACGATTAATCATTGGACCTGCATCAAAAGAAATTTATTCCATATCACTTAAAAAGGGACTATTGAATACCTTCTTGAATGCAGGTGCTGTTATTATAAATCCTGGCTGTGGACCCTGTCTTGGTGCACATCAGGGTATTATTGGTGATGGTGAAGTTGCAGTTACTACGACAAACCGTAATTTCAAAGGGAGGATGGGAAGTACTAAAGGAGAGGTCTATCTTACATCTCCAGCAACTGCAGCAGCATCTGCTATAAAAGGTGAAATAACCGACCCCAGAGAATTCCTGTAAAATTACCTACCAAATTCAGCCACAGATTTCCACAGAAAACAATATATTTATTGTGTAATGACACCACCCTTCGTCATTACTCAACAACTTAATAGCAAAAAAACATTAGTGAATCAATGCACATCTGTGTAATCAACAATTTCTGAAGAAGTCAGAAATCACAGAATTAGTTTGACTTTTCTACTCATCTTTGTTAGTGTATATAGTAAAGTAGTTAATAGGGCTAAGTGAATGAGAATAGTTGCTACAAACAGAAAAGCACATCATTTATATAACATTGAATCGGCATTTGAAGCAGGTATTGTCCTTGTAGGATGTGAAGTTAAATCTGTCAAGGCTTCAAAGATTTCTCTTGTTGATAGTTACGCAAGGATAGAGAGTGACGAGGTCTTTCTTTACAACATGCATATCAACCCTTACGAAAAGAGAAATGGGTTTTCGCGGCAAAACCCGAGAAGAAAGAGAAAATTGCTGTTAAAAAAACAGGAGATACGAAAACTTACTGGTAAGATCCTTGAAAGAGGATATACCCTCATCCCACTAAGGGTTTATGTCTCCGATAGGGGTATTGTTAAGATTGAACTGGGTCTTGCAAAGGGAAAAAGGAAATTTGAAAAAAGACAGGCAATAAAGGAGAGGGATATCAGGAGAGAACTTGAACGTGTTAAGAAAGAGATAAGTAAATGAGAATAAGAATCTTTCTTTTTCTCGTTTTCTTCTATCCCTCATTCCTATTTTCCGATATCTTTTTTTTCTACGAGAAGAAAAGGGCAAAGATTTCTACAGTTACAAAAGGGGATTGGGTATATGTATCTCTCTATGACTTCAAAAAGGTCTTAAATATATCATTCTTTAAAGAAAAAACGAAGAGAAGAATAATCCTGAATTTTCCTGAACATACCCTTACTTTTGTACCAGATAATCCATACTATCTTCTTGATAATAAAGGTAAAAAAATGTTTCTCCCTTTTGTATCTATAGGAGGAAAATCTTTCGTCTCTCTTCCTGATATTGAGACAGTTCTTGCTAATGCAACTGATAAGGATGTTTTCTATATTGGTCCATTGAATTCCATTGTGATGGATAGAATAACATTCAATCCGGATTCGATTATCCTGAAGGATGAAAAAGAAAAAGTAAGTTTTACGCTCACTTCAAAAACTGAACTAATTACTTCTATAGACGATGATAAAAAGGGAGAACTTAAGCTTACCCTCTACAATGCAGTCTGTAAACCTACCCTAATCCCACCGTCCGATGGAAGGGGGGAGATTAAAAAGGTCCTTTTGCAACAGGAACAAGATAAGGCAGCCCTTTCATTTATATATGATATAAACAAGATTGAAAAAATAGAGCGTGAACTTGTAAGTCCAGGATTTTCTATTAGAATAACTTTTTATAAGAAAAAAGAAAAACCTCCAGAAGAGGTAAAGCCAAAAAAACAATATTTTATAAATAAAATAGTCATTGACCCTGGTCATGGAGGCAGGGACCCAGGGGCTGTTGGGCCAACAGGACTAACAGAAAAAGAGATAGTCCTAAAAATATCCATGGAATTAAAAAAGATACTCACTAAAAATGGTTTCACTGTCCTTATGACAAGGGATGAAGATAGCTTTGTTCGCTTGAGACAACGTTCACGATTAGCTAATAATTCGGGCGCAGACCTCTTCGTAAGCATCCACTGCAATGCTACAGGATGGAGAAAGCAAGCAGGAGGATTTGAGACATTTTTCTTATCAACTGCCAAGACGAGCTGGGCAAGGGCAGTGGAGGCAAAGGAGAACTCTGTTATAGAGTTTGAAACACCAGATGAGAAAGAATCACCCATCGAGTATATTTTTTATGATTTAATGCAGAATTTACATCTTCGCGAATCGAGCGATCTTGCCGATTTTATCCAGGAATCAATGGCAGAAAATCTCACTATCGAAGATAGAGGTGTAAAACAGGCAAACTTTCATGTTATGAGAGAAATCTATATGCCGTCTGTATTAGTGGAGGCAGCATTCATCTCAAATAAAGAAGAGGAGAAGTTACTGCAAAAGCAGAGTTTCAGAAAGAAAATTGCGAGGGGTATTACAGATGGTATTCTGAAATTTAAAAAGATATACGAAAAGAAATTAAATCAATGAAAAACATGCAAGAACCTTGGGAGAGACCCATTGGCATTTTTGACTCAGGTGTTGGTGGATTAACAGTTGTTAAAGAGATTATGAAGTTGCTTCCCTTCGAGGCAATTATTTACTTCGGCGATACAGCAAGGGTTCCTTACGGAACAAAATCAAAAGAGACGATAACACGGTTTGCAATGGAAGATGCGGCCTTTCTTCTAAAGAAGAATGTTAAGGCAATAGTTGTCGCTTGTAATTCAGTCTCTTCCAACAGTCTTGAGTATCTAAAGAGCAGTTTTGATATTCCAATCATCGGAGTGATTGAACCTGGAGCACTCTATGCATGTAAAAAAACAAGGAATAAAAAAATCGGAATCACAGGAACAGCCGCAACAATTGAAAGCGGAGCTTACGAGTACAGCATCAGAGAAATCTGCCCAGAGGCAGTTGTTTATAGTAAAAGTTGTCCCCTCTTTGTTCCACTTGCAGAAGAAGGGTGGATTGAAAAAGAATCAACTTTTTTTATTGCACGAGATTATCTTCAGGAACTGTTGGATAAGGATATAGACACTCTTCTTCTTGGATGTACACACTATCCGATACTTAAGCAAGTGATACAGAAAGTCGTTGGCAAGGGTATTTTCCTTATTGATTCCGCCTACTTTACTTCAATTGCATTGAAAGAACTACTTGAAGAAAATAATCTTCTGAGAAAATCAACAGCAATCATAGAACCTCTCTTCTTCCTATCAGACATCCCGAGAAGGTTTTCTGAGATTGGAGAAAGATTTCTTGGCAAAAGGATAAAAAAAATCTCGGTTGTGGATGTTACCAAGCAAACATAATTGATAAGCAGCAATGAAAAGAAAAGACTGAAATTAGGAAAATATCATATTTACTACTCTTAGTTTTTACATAACTAAAAGAAATAGTATGAGGATTTCTGGAAAAAAACTCAAGAAGATACTAACCGAAGAGACACTTAAAAAGGTTAAATCCATTGGTGAAATATGTATGGAGTCAGGATACCCCTGTTACCTGGTAGGTGGAACTGTAAGGAATATAATTCTTAAGGTGCCACAGATAGATATTGATATTGTTACTGAAGGAAACATTAGATTGTTTGAAGCTCTTCCAAAAAAACTAAAGATAAAAAAGATTGTATTTAGTCAGTTTAACACAGCAAAACTCTTATTTAAGGATGGCTGTTCCCTTGATATTGCTCAGGCACGAAAAGAAACCTACCCATATCCTGCATCACTTCCTGTTGTTAAGAAGAGTTCTCTCAGTGAGGATGTAAAAAGAAGGGATTTTACCATTAATACACTCCTTATGGGAATAACAAAGAAAAATTTTGGAAAGATTTATGATTATCTCGGAGGAATAGAAGATATTGAAAAAGGTATTATTCGTGCTCTTCATAAAAACAGTTTCATTGATGACCCCACAAGGATATTCAGGGCATTCAGATTTAAAGAAAGGTTTTCATTTCGCTTCGAAAGAAGGACGAAAACACTGATAGAAAATGCGATAAGAAGTGGTGTTATCAAAAAATTAACACCCCAGAGGATAAGAAAGGAATTATTTCTTTTATTGAAAGAGAAAAAATGGTACAAAATAGTTTTGAGTCTTTCACATAATGGAATTTTACAGGAACTTGGTATAAAAAATGAGTTGAAGAGAGTAATAATAAACTCTTTTGAAAAAAAGATCAGCGATTTCATTAATATCAAAAGGAACCGGGAACTCTCAAAGCTTCTTCTTATTACAGAAGATGCAAGTGAAAAGGAAATTAAAACATTTTCACAAAGGGTTGGATTAAAAAAGAAAGAGAGTGAGCTTCTTCTTGAGTTAAGAAAGGGAAGAAAAAGAATATTGACGACACTTTCAAAAAAGGAGGTTTCTAATAAAGAGATATACTGGTTGCTAACATCACTACCTCTCGATGCCGTAATCTATCTTCTAAGTAAAGCAACTTCTCAATCAAGAAAAAGAATACTATTATACCTCAACGATCTAAAAAATATAAAAATAAAAATAAAAGGTGATGACCTGAAAAAACTTGGCATAAAAGTTGGACCGATTTATAAAAAAATTCTACAAAAATTGCTTGACGAGAAATTGAATGGAAAATTGAAATTTAAAAGGGAAGAAATTGAATTTGTGAAAAGACAATTCAAGTAGCCGCATGCTTCAGCCTGCGGTCAAGTTCTTTCGCACCTTAACCCCGTAAATGGGGTTTTACGGGGTTAAAAGGTGCGTCTACGTACTGCTTAATACTTGATGCTTACTATCTTTTCCTTGTGCCTTGTGCTCTGGTTTTATCATGCTTGGTTGATGTCTTCTTAATTATAATATGCCATATACCTTCTTCTTCAAATTGCTTTAATAGTCTATTACCTGAGGATTCGACTGCCATTGGAATCTCTTTTTTTGATTCATTATGTGTTCCGATAATTTCAATTATTTCACCACTTTTCGACGTATTCAATGCTTTCCTTGTCTCTATGAGAGGAATTGGACAGATTTCTCCTGTTACATCAACAACCTTGTCAGGTTTCGCAATGCTATTCTTTTTCAAATACAACCTCAACCTTTTTTATATCCCATAAGTGTTCAAGCCTCTCTTTAACCTCTTCCTCAATATTGTTTGCGAACTGATGGTCGCGAGGAACGTCCATCATCACACTAATAGTTCCGTCCTCTATTTCTATATCTTTTACAATATTTGTTTTAACAATATCAAGACCAACCAACGGATTCATTACATGTTTTAATCTTTTGAAAACAATCTCCTTTGTTGTTTTTACCCGCTCCTTTATAAGACCATGCCTTTCCTCGTAATCCTCTATAGCAGCCCTCAGAACATCGACCGCAAGAACAGAACAATGAACCTTTACAGGTGGTAAACCTCCAAGTTCTTTAGCAGCATCATTCCACGTAATCTTTTTCGCTTCCTCGAGCGTTTTCCCTTTTGCCAATTCTGTGATTATTGAACCAGTAGCAATATTAGATGCACAACCAAATGATTCAAATTTAATATCTGTTATTCTTTTCGTCTTCTCATCTACCTTTAAATAGAGTGTTACCATATCTCCACAGGCAGGAGAACCTTCTTTGGCTTTAGCATCGGGGTTTTCTATCTTTCCCACATTTTTAGGGTGTTTGAAATACTCAAGAACTTTTTCACTGTATGGTAATGGCACATTTCCTCCTTATTTATTCGGTGTTATGGGACTTATTTCCCTGAGTTTTTTTACAACATCATAAACTGCATCAATGGTGTAGTCAATCTCCTCTTCTGTATTAAATCGAGAGAAACTGAAACGTATTGAGCCGTGTGCTTCCTCATGTGAGAGCCCCATTGCCTTGAGAACATAGCTCGGTTCAAGTGAACGACTGAAGCAAGCAGAACCTGTTATTACTGCAATTCCCTTCATATCAAGATGAAGAATCACTGATTCACCTTCCACAAACCTGAATGTGAGATTTAGTATGGTAGGAAGGCTCTCTTTTTGAGTCCCATTTAATTGAACTGCATCAAGTCTCTTTGTAATCCCGTCATATAATCTCTTCTTTAACTTCTTGATATACTTGATTTCCTCTGGACCAATCAACTCAACTGCTTTAGCAAAACCAACAATCCCTGGGATGTTTTCCGTCCCAGCCCTCTTGTTGAATTCATTGAAACCACCGTACATACATTTTACAATTTCTATTCCATCCCTGATATAAAGTACACCTACTCCTTTTGGACCATGTATCAGGTGCGCTGTGATTGATAACAAATCAATATGCTCTTTTTTTACATCAATCGGTAACCTTCCAAAACTTAATGCTGCATCTGTGTGGAAAATAACAGATTTCTCATTACATACACTTCCAATGGATGCGATGTCCTGGATTGTTCCCGTCTCCTGGTTCGCATACTGGATGGAGACAAGAATGGTCTCTTTTCTTATAGATTCCTTTAGGTCATCAACTGATATAAATCCTTCATTCGAAACAGGAAGTTTTGTAACCCTGAACCCCTCTTTTTCAAGAGATTCTATGGCTTCCCTAACGGAACGGTGTTCAACAGAGCTCGTTATTATATGATTTCCCTTTGTTCTATTTGCCTGTGCAACCCCTTTAATCGCCATGTTATTTGATTCTGTCGCACCGGATGTAAAAATTACCTCTTCTAGTTTTGCACCGATTTTATTGGCAATGGTCTCCCTTGCCTTATCCAGCGCCTCTTTTGATTCTATACCCGGAGAATGGCTGAACTGGGAAGAAGCAACAGCATACTTATCAGTATAGAAGGGAATCATTGCATCCACTACTCTTTTATCACAAAGAGTAGTTGCAGCGTTATCAAGATATACTCTCTTCATTTTCAATACTAATTTGTTTGCGACAAACCAATTAAAATTTACAACAGGTCGCCTTAATTCATTTCTGTCATTAACTTCAAATATAATATAATAAAATATACTATTTTTGTCAAGTTTTTTAATCTGTAACCGCAGGCTTCAGCCTGCGAATCTAAACAACAGAGAACACAGAAGATTAAATTTTATTACTAACAGGGATTTTAAGAAATTGCAAGAAATTTCTATTATTTTTATATCTCTTGTATTCTCTTCCAATCCCTGTTAATTCTGTTTTTTTCTTGACAAAAGGGGAAAAAGAATGTAACCTTTTTTAAATTCATTATTAACGAACTAAACGATCTAAACGAAAAATAGTTTTTTCGAATCTAAAACACATAAAATATGTTTGAAAATATTACCGCAAGGCTAAGTGAAATCTTTAAATCTCTCAGAAGAAAAGGTAAACTCTCAAAAAAGGATATAGAGAACGGCCTGAAGGATATAAGGCTTGCTCTTCTTGAAGCAGATGTAAACTATAAGGTTGTAAAAGAATTTATTGCAAGACTTGAGAAGAGTGCAACAGGGGAAAGGGTTTTAAAAAGTTTCACTCCTGGAGAAACCCTGTTAAGAGTGGTATTTGAAGAATTAAGAGATTTCCTTTCCTCAAAAGAAAAGATAGAAATTAAAACAGATGGCAGACCTGGGGTTGTTATGCTCATTGGGTTACAGGGTTCAGGAAAAACTACTACAGCTGTAAAGGTCGCCCATTTTTTAAGAAAAAGAGGAAGGAAATCGCTTCTTGTCCCCTGCGACCTAAAAAGACCTGCTGCAGCAGAGCAATTAAAAATTATGGCAGAGAAGGGCGAATTCCCATTCTATGAAATAAAAGAGGAGACAATCGAGAAGATTGGCCTTGCTTCGGTTGAGTATGCAAAAAAGGAAGGTTTAAGCCCTGTTATTCTTGATACTGCGGGTAGGCTACATATTGATGATGCGATGATAGAGGAACTTGTGCATCTAAAAAAACTCTTATCCCCTAAAGAGATTTTGCTTGTGCTTGATTCAATGACAGGACAGGATGCGGTAAACATAGGATTGGAATTTCAGAAAAAGGTAGATTTCGACGGAATTGTCTTAACAAAGATGGATGGCGACGCACGGGGCGGTGCAGCATTCTCCTTAAGATATGTTACAAAGAGACCAATAAAATTAATCGGAACAGGTGAGAAATCAGATGACCTTGAATTTTTTCATGCAGATAGGATGGCGTCAAGAATACTTGGAATGGGTGATCTCTCGACACTTGTGGAAAGGGCAACGGAGGTAATAGAAAAAGAGGAAGCAGAGGAGGCTGCAAAAAAGTTTAAGGAAGACCGTTTTACACTTGAGGATTTTAGAAAACAGATAAAGATACTGCAGAAACTTGGCCCACTTGAAAAAGTTGTTGGGATGATTCCAGGAATGAAGTCCTTAAGTAAGGTCGATGTTAACGGCGATGCCATAAAAAGAATAGAGTCAATTATCAATTCTATGACTGTGTTTGAAAGGAACAATCCGAAGATTATAGACGGAAGTAGAAGAAAAAGGATAGCAGCTGGTAGTGGAACAACTGTCAGCGAAGTAAATAGACTGCTAAAAGATTTCGAGGTAATGAAAAGGATGATGAAACAATTTTCGAAAGGAAATATTGGTTTTTCCCCAAGTAGTTTTCCTTTTCCCCAGAAGTAGTAGAAAACTATGATAACATCAATTTTTCTTTCAGTTTCGTTTATTTTTTTCGCTCCATCTATCGAAAAAGAGAGGATTGGTACAGAAATCTCCATCTCTTATGTTTTACTCAAGGATTTTCCACAGTCTATTGGAGCTGGTGTGGACATAATTTTTGTTACAGGGGAGAGACTCGGAGCATCTTTAGGATTTACAACCTTAAGAAGCAAAGGAGAAAGTTTATTCAAAGAACTGTTGCCAGGGACAGAACTTAGAAGTTCTACATCCTCAAAATATATAACACTCATCGGTTTTGAATTGAATTACACCTTAAAACAGAAAAAACTTTCACCCTTTACAGGAATTGGTCTAAACTGGATCTATTTCCATGAACAGTCAAAGTATGTCTATTATGCACCAGGTTGGAAAATTACATCCTGGAAAAATTATCAGGGAAATGGATACTGCTTTTCAGCAGCTTTAGGGTTGAGGTATATCCTGAAACCCTCTCTCTCACTTGAGAATAAGATTGAGCTAATAAAGGGAAATTTCTACTACCCTGTAGTTAAGGACCATATTACGATAGAGGGATTATCCATCTCTTTTGGCATCAGGTTCTAATTTAAAACGTTCTGCTCACCCAAAGTTAACATACATATTCCTAAATATCTTATTAAAGGGGCAACCATAAATTTCTTGACATACTATATTCTTTTCTCTATAATATGAATCTGACTAACAATATTCAACTATACAAGGAGAAATTATGGGTCTGTTAGAGACAAAAATCATAAAAAAAATTAAGAAGGAGGTAGAGGCAAAATTTCCTGATATGAAAGGTGTTGAACCTCATGAGGAGAGAATTGTGATTGAGCCAGAACCAAAGGTTTTCAAAAAACTTGGTGTCTCCATGCCAAAAACATATTATAAAGAGGAGGTTTTCAAACTCAGTTTTAAGAAGGTCATAAAGACCGAAGACGGTTTTGAGATGCAAAGGATTGTCAGGGTTCTTGTAAATAAATCAGGCAAGATCTTCAAGATTTCAACAACAAAATAGGGAAACCAAAAAAAGAGATTTGCAATAAAACAGAAAGGGGTAAGTCCGCTGGACTTACCCCTTCAGTTCAGAAATTACAATCTACCTG
>SOIS01000168.1 GCA_004375965.1 Candidatus Cloacimonadota bacterium
GGAATCTCTCTATCGTCTTTTAATTTTCAGCAATTAATCTTGCCTTCTTTAGGTCCTCTTCAGTGTTGACGTTAAAAAAGGCAGTGTGATTGAGATCGTATCTTTTAATGTCGTTCTTTCTGAGATACCTCACCTTCACCTCGCCAAAGAAGGACTGAATCCTTAACTCATTTCTATCCAGTTGCCTCTTAATCGGGATCAAACAATGCCTGGAATAAATAGCATGTAAAGGTTCCACGAATCCATTAAGCCTGGGAACAACTACATCGTATCCATATGTTAGCTCGATCATATAGGAGATCAAACCGGCATTAAGAAAAGGTAGGTCACAACCCACTACAAAATTATACTTATCCTTTGAGGCAATGAGACCAGAGTAAATACCACCCAGGGGACCTTTGCCAGGAATAAGATCACAAACCAAGTTCGCCCTTAGATGCTCATGACTTTCTGGGGTATTAGTCACCACAATAATTCTAGAGAAAAGAGTCGATAGTACCTCAATCTCTCTCTCAATTATGGACTTTTGCCCCATCTGAAGGAAGGCTTTATTACAAAGCATTCTCCTATTATCTCCCCCAGAAAGAATTATGGCTACCATCTCTTAAACTGCTTCCCTTTCAAGAAAGGAAATACGGGCCTCGGGAAACGAAGCCCTCCTTCTCAGCCACAATATCCAGCGGCAGAGTAGCTAAAACTTCAACCAATAGGTGGTAGTATAATAATAAGTGTGTACTTTCTAGAGATCCTGACTAATAAAGGAAAATGGTTTATCCTCTCCTGAAACTTTAAAAGAAGCTTCTCTTTAAGAAGAAAAAGATGTAATGGATACTGTAACACAACAAAGGCTAGAAAGTCAAGAGGAAAAGGCCTGGAGACCCCCAAAATTTCATATCGTTTTTCCTAAGGTGCTGAATTAAAGAGGGATTGAGAAGATGGTAAAGGGAAAAGGAATTTTTCCGTGTGGCGCAGCTTAAGATTTTGAATAGAATTTGGGGAAACTCCTGAACTTACCCCCTTGACATTTTATAAAATGTGACTATACTGTATACTGGTAAGGGGTAAAAACGTATAACATATTTCCTTAGGAGGTTAAGATGAGTGATGTATATGAATACGGTATGTGGAGTTAAGGTTAAAAAGAGCACACAGTACCGGTGCAAGTTAAACGGCAAAACCTTCTATTTTCACGGTGCTGCCTGCAGACAGACATTCAAAGATGATCCCCCGAAGTTCATGGGAAGACAGAAAAAGAAGGGGCTGATTGCCCAACTCGCCGAGGCAAGTGATGGACAACCTAAAACATGTCATTAAACAAGAAGGCAGGTTCCATTTGATGGCTGGAAAGATCCGGTGTGTCCATTTATGAAAATCAGGAAGGTTACGAATTTAAAAGGAGGTATAACCCCATGATTAACCAGGAAACAAAAAAAGATGTTCTTCCTCGATTGAAAAAAATTGAAGGGCAAATCAGGGGAATCCAGAGGATGGTGGAAAAAGAAAAGTACTGCATTGACATCATCAATCAGGTTACCGCAGCTCAGAGGGCCCTGGATCAGGTAAGCCTCAAGGTTATGCAGCGCCATATTGAAAGCTGTGTAACTGATGCCATCAAATCCGACGGAGGTGGCCC